>CAJWMI010000068.1 GCA_913043185.1 uncultured Fidelibacterota bacterium
CTTATGAACGCGGTAAAATGACAGATTATGACTGGTATATGTCATGCAAAACAGCGTTGCCTAAAAACAACAGTCTATCAGAAGATCAATTTTGGGAATCATGGTCTCTTCTTTTAGGTAATGAGACAGAAGTAGTAGATATCTTAATAAACCTAAAGAAAAACTATAAGATTTGGCTCTTATCAAATACAAACCCAATGCATATAAAGAACGAGATTGAAAGTAAGTATGTCTTCCAGAAATTAGTTGATGGGGGCATATATTCTTATGATGTCGGCTACCGCAAACCAGAAAAAGAAATTTATCATATTGCATGTGATAGTGCTGAGGTAAATCCCGAAAATTCTATATTTATTGATGATCTAGAAGAAAACATTATTGGTGCAAATAAGGTCGGAATAAAAGGCATTCACTACAAGAATACTATAGAATTATTAAAAGAACTAACGCGGCTCAATATAAACCATGATTAAAAAAGTAATCTGTAAAATAGTATTTATAAACTTTATTTTTTCACAAGGCGCATGGATGGTGAGTAATAGGACTCATCCAGAACTAGAGTGGGAGACAATTAAAACTCAGAATTTTAATGTACATTTCCATAATGGTCTATATGATATTGCACTAAAGGGTGCAAATATCGCAGAGAAAATCAGGGGGACACTAATGGACCAAGTTGGTCTTGATTCGCTACAGAAATTAGATATTGTTTTTACAACAGAAGATGAGATTTCAAATGGTTTTGCTACTCCTGCAAATTATACGGTGATATGGCTAGATGTAAATGAAATGGCCATCTGGGCAGAGGGTGAAAAATGGTTGAATATTGTTTTAGCTCATGAACTTCAGCATTTGGTTTATTTCAATGTAACAAAAACATGGCTTCCGACTCCAATGAGTCAATTGTATAGTGGTGTTCCTGGTTGGGTTGTGGAAGGTATGGCGGAGTATTTTACAGAAGATTGGCGTCCCGCAAGGTTTGATATATCACATAAATATCATGTTCTAAAAAACTCCGTAGATAAAATTAAAGACCCACACAATGATGGATTTTCAAAAATATTGTATTTTGCTGATCGATTTGGAGATGAAACCTTAGCAAATATTTTAAATCACAGAGACACATTGAAACTTTTCAACTTTTCAAATGCATTTAAGAAATACACAGGTATAACGCTAAAGCAGTTTGAGGAAGATTGGAGAAGAACCATGAATACCTATTTTTTCGGAATGAGATCCCAGAAAGAAGCCTATACTGATTTGGGACAAGTATATTCTTTGCCTATGCGTTATGTAAATGGCTTTGATAGAATTAATGGTGATACAACAAAAATAGTATTAGTAGGAAGGAAGAATGATAAGCAGCGAGATCTTTCATTGGTCCTTGCAACGAGGGATACAAGTAAGGAGATAGAGCTTCAAAAAAAGAGGCTAAAAAAGAAGAACAATAATAATTTTCAAAAAATAAAACCAATCTGGAAATTTAAAGAGTTGGACTATGGTAGAATATCCGATTATGTGAAAGTTTCGCCTGATGGTAAATACATTGCATACGCTAAATATGGTTACGGGAAGAACCAATCCCTAGGTTGGGATGTACATTTAGTCGATATAGAATCCTATGCCAAAAAGAGGTTGACCAAATCAATGCGTGCTAGCAACCCTTGCTGGTCACCAGATAGTAAAAATATTGCTTTTGTTTCCCATAAAAACAGCACAGCCAATTTGTTTACCATGTCCTTAAGTGATACCAAATCTATTGTTAGGATCACTAATTATTCTGGAGATGTCCAGATTGTGACTCCCGCGTGGAGTCCTGATGGGGGTAAGGTTGCCTATTCCATTTCGAAAGAAGATGGGAATATGGACCTAGTTGTTTTTGATTTAGATCGCAAAGAGCCAGTGCGTATGACAACTGCAAAACAGGTTGATTATCGACCAGTGTGGCACTCCAATAGTGAGAAGATCACATATACCTCTCACTCAAATATGACTCCTAACTTTCATACGGTAGATATTAATACCAAGAAGATTACCCAAAATACGAATATCGGGGATGCGGTATGGACTGTTGGGTGGAATTATGAAGGGGCTGCTATAAGTGGACTAACTCTTGGGGATGTTGATTCAGCAAGGGTAGTTGATATAGATCCAAATCGGGTAGCGAAAAATAATCAAGTCTATTTAAATCCTTCTTTTTCTAAATGGAAAAATAAAAAACCAGATCTTGTAATCCCTGATTTAGATTCTATCCCAGATATTGTGGATTCAATTCCCTCCCAAAAATATATAGCTATAGAAAATATAAAGCACCTTGGCACTATATTGTTGCCAGATATTACCGGGCTTTTCTACAATGGCGCATTTTCAGACGTTACAGGACGGAATATCATAACATCTGCTATTTTTAGTAACTGGCAAGATCTATATGGAACTCTTGGTTATTTAAATGCAACAGGAAGGCCTATAGGTGGTTTCTGGGGCTTTAACTATTATAAAGATATTTTTTTTGAGGAGAGGATCTATAATCAAAACAATGATTACCTATTTGAGATATATAACGGTCTAGAATTATTTGGATACCGGAACCATAACTTTGGGAAATCTCTTTCATCAAATCACAATATAAGATATGGTATGAAATTTTTTAATAGAAAGGTTGTTGTTGAACCTGATAGTTTAGATGTATTCAGTAACGCAATCCCGGAGAGTGGAAAAGAAGGTTCAATTTCGTTGACATATACTTTCACAAATAAGAGGCCCAATATTAACAACATGTATGTTCCTAGAAATGGATATGGCATTCAGTTAGAAGGCAATTTGATTGATAAAAATATTTGGGGAGACTTTTCCTATAAGCATTATAACATAGATGCATACATAAACAAAGGTTTAGGTCCTGCTACATTATATTTACGTGGTAGATATGAAAAAATATCAGGTCAACCACCAGCTCAAGAAACCGCTGGGTTAGTAGATATCCCTACCAATTATTATGCTGGTCAGTTTGTCCTGGGGAAAGAACATATGAGCCCGCGAGGATGGGAAGGCGCTAATTTGGGAGATCGTGCATTTATGGGAACAGCAGAAATCAGAAGCCCGCTAATAGATCTTAGTTTGTTTGAAATATTAAAAATAGTCAAAGCAGGCAAACTCTCATTTGCATATATATCAGATTTTGGCAGGGTCTGGGGTTCACAAAATTCCGACTGGGTTGCTACAGCAGGTGTAGAAGGACGTTTAGCGCTTATTTTTGGGAATATGCCGGTTGTTATTTATAGTATGGGTATCGCTCAGACATTTGATCAGTGGTCTGAAAACCCCAATGCGGAAGGTATAGGACCATATATTAGGCTAGCTCTGGTAAATCCATTTTAGTTTATAAATCCCGATCTGCTAATCGAAATAAAAATATCCAATGGGTTTGATTTAAAATCTATTTTCTGTGGCTTAGAATAATTATCTTGGACTATTCCTAGCGTTATTCCCCATTTAGTAGATGGCATGTAGTTTAACTCAACAATTGTTTGAAATCTTGATAGATCAGAATCAATCTGCTCTGATATTTGATAAAAATATTCTAGTTCTAGCTTCGCGGTTATTTTTTCCCAGTCTTTGTCAATAGTACTAGCGGTTTTTAGGTATGTTGTTTTTTCATCTGTCTCTATATAGTCAGATTTATCATATGCCCATCCAATTTCAAATGTCATATTTCCATTTTCTATTTTTTGTGATAATGTTCCTATACCTTGATTAAAATGATATCTCAGATTTTTCCCAGACTTATGGTATACATAAGTGGTGAAGTGGTATAGTCGAGGGTTAAAATCATATCTATTAGAAGACTTTGTTCTTATTCTTAGATCTGGCGATTCATCAAAAAAATGACCATAAAACCTTATGTCTCTGAAAGTATTATAGGATACTCTTTTTATTCTGTAGTAAGTAGAAAACCCAATCTGATTTTTTACGGCCCCTCTACTCACACCACCAAAGCGCGCATAATCTTTCCACTCTATATTTTCAGCATTGGGGTTATGAGCAAGCAGAAAAGAGAACATAGTCATGGTTACTAATTGTTTTTTGATCATTGTTTGATTCTTTTCCCAGACTGCATCATAATTATAGCAGCGCTAGTAAATAATAATGTCAATAATATAGCCATCCAAAAACTTATGCTAACAGGAGAATCGCTCGTTTCTAAAATAGTATAGCGGATCCCGTTTATCATATAATAAATAGGATTGACATAACTCAAGTTCTGTGCCCATTCAGGTAGCATTGTTATGGAATAAAAAATGCCGCCTAAAAAGCTAAGCGGGGTTAAGAAAAAATTCTGAATCATTGCCAGTTGGTCCCAGCTTTCAGCTAACTGGCCCATTACTAATCCCATGCTAGAAAAAGCCCAAGAAACTAAAAATATAAACGTAAGAGTTCCTGATATGCTTGCAACTGGTAGGTCAATTAAAATTATTCCTACTAATAGAACAAGAATTCCGTTTACCATACCTCTTACTGTGCCTCCAATGATATAGGCTAATGCGATCTCTAATCCTGATAGCGGTGCAGTAAGGAGATCAGGAAGTTGCTGAAGGAGTTTCATCTGGAGCATGGAGGAGGAAGTGTTTGAGGATGCATTTGTTAGTGTATTCATCATAATAAGACCAGGAAGGATAAACATTGTATAAGAGACACCCTGTATCTCAGATATACGTTGCTCAAGTGTAAAGCCAAAGATCAAAATATATAAAACAGAAGAAATAAGGCCTGGGATAACAGTTTGTCGATATACTGAAAAGAACCGACCTACTTCTCGATTTGTTAGTGTCCAAAGTCCAACCCAGTTAATCATAATATCCTGCTACTGTTTCATTCATTGATGCTTTTTCCTGTAAGATCTAAGAATACGTCCTCTAACGAAGATGTTTCGGTTGTGATACTGTGAATAGGGATATTTATTTTTGATAGTTTTTGAATAATATTAGGGATGGCTTTTTCTGCATCGTCCACACTAAAGTGTAGCCTAGAGTCTTCAATGGTATATGTTAAATCAGTCAATAAATTTTCAATGTTTTGAATGGCCTTTCCAGTCTGAACCGTGACACCAGATTTCCCGAGTTCTTTTGTAAGTTGTTTGGGAGATCCTTCTTTTAATATTGTACCTTCGTCAATGATTGCTACATTATCACAAAGTAACTCTGCTTCTTCGATATAATGCGTAGTTAGTAAAATGGTCTTTCCTTTTTTATGTAGCTCTTTCAGATACTTCCATAGATCATGTCTTAGTTCAACATCAACGCCTGCAGTGGGCTCATCTAAAATTAAAATATCAGGATCGTGTACCAATGCTTTTGCAATTTGGAAACGACGTTTCATGCCGCCTGAAAGTTGTCGGAGCCTTGAATCCCTTTTTTTATCTAGTCCCAATCTTTCTAACAGTTCATCAACTTTGGTTTTCGCCTTTTTTGTAGAGATACCATAATAACCTGCTTGGAAATACAATAGTTTTTCAATTGTGAAAAACCAATCCACTGATAGTTCTTGAGCAGCAATGCCAATTTTAGATCTAGTGTATCTGTAGTCTTTTACAATATCTTTTTCAAATACTAAACAAGTCCCTGCATCTTTAAAGACTAATCCTGTGAGAATATTGATTGTAGTTGTTTTACCTGCTCCATTAGGACCTAGAAGACCGAAAAATTCACCCTTCGATATCTCAATATCGACACCTTTGAGTGCAGGGGTATTATTATAGGATTTTTTTAATCCCTTTATTTGTATAGCTGTTTTTGACACTTGGTATTAATTAAATCCAATATCAGAATCAAAAGGACTCGGGAAATCAAATCCATCTGCCCCTGGGAAATGTGCAATAGATACAATAAAGCCCCATGGGATCAAGATTGATGCTTCCACATTTTGTGTTTCATTTTTTTTATTGCTGGTTATTTTGGGCACAGTAAATTTTGGTTGATAGATCCATAATCCGTATTCATCGTAACCTTTAACCCGGACAAAAAACTTATCATTTTCTATCCCGATTTTTTTTAGTGGCTCATAATTATCTAAAATAACAAGGATTACATCCCCGACTATTTCTTCAATTTTCATTACATCCATATACAAACTTTCTTTGTAATTATTTATTTCCAATTAAATCTATAAAATCTTTTTCTGATAGTATAGATATACCTAACTCTTTGGCTTTATCCAATTTTGATCCTGAATTTTCACCAGCCACAAGGTATGTGGTTTTCTTTGTGATGGAATTTTTTGTTTGTCCGCCAGATCCTTCAACTAAAGCCTTAGCATCTTTTCTGCTCATCATACTTAGAGCCCCGGTGAAAACAAAAACTTTATCACTAAACTGATTTGATAATGAATCTATTGGTCTATTTATAATTACACCTCTGTTCAAACAGTTTTGTACCATAATAGAATTCTTTTCATCCTTCCAAAAACTGACAATTGACCGTGCTACTATCTCTCCTATCTCGTCTACTTCTAAGAGCCCTATTTCCGTAGCATTTTTGAACCGTTCCATATCCCCTTTAAATTTTTTCTCTAGTAATTTTGAGGTATGCTCCCCGACATTTCTGATTCCTAAAGCATACACAAATTTTGAGAAAGTTGTTTCTTTAGAGTTATTTATGGAATCAATGATGTTCTCTGCTGACCTCTCACCAAGCCCATCGAGTTTTGAAATTTCATTTTTTTTGATCAAATAAAGATCGTCAATATTTTTTACCAGCTTGTTTTCAATTAACTGTTCAACAATTTTTTCTCCTAGGCCCTCAATGTTCATTGCAAGCTTTGAGCAATAGTGCTGTATTCTCCCGAGCACCTGGGAAGGGCAGTAAAAATTATTACATCGTATTATTGCCTCATCGTTTTGTTTCCTAGTCTTTTGCCCGCATGATGGACAAATATTATCTATTTTAAATTTTAAACTATTTTGATTTTCTCTTTCTATTACCTTAACAATTTTTGGTATTACATCTCCCGACCTTTCAATTAGCACTTTATCACCTAACCTAATATCTTTTCTGTCAATTTCATCTTGGTTATGCAATGTAACATTAGATACTGTGACACCAGAAACAAAAACTGGCTTAACTCTTGCTACCGGTGTAAGCGCTCCCGTTCTTCCAACTTGTATAATAATATCTGTTATGATACTCGTTGCTTGCTGGGCTTTAAATTTCCCAGCAATTGCCCACCTTGGTGAGCGACTTCTTGAGCCTGCTTTTTTTCGTTCGTTATAATTGTTTATTTTGAAAACAGTTCCATCTATTTCATATTCTAGTTTCTCTCTAATTTTTTCTAGATTATTGTGGTATCTGATGATGTTTTTTATGCCAATTATTTTTTCTATCAGGGGATTTACAGGGAGTCCAAAATCGGCAATGTTTTTTAGAAAATCATCATGCGTTTTATATTCTATCCCCTGACTAATGCCAGGTTCATAACAATATATAGATAGAGGTCTTTTTGCAGTGATGCTTGGATCAAGTTGTCTTAGGCTACCGGCAGCTGCATTTCTTGGATTGGCAAATAATTGTGAGTTATTAGATTCTTGATCCTTGTTCAACTTCTTAAAATCCTTTTTTCGGATGAATACCTCACCTCTTATTTCTAAGAGTTTAGGGTGTTCCTGACCTAATAATTTTAATGGTAGTGATCTTATGGTTCTTAGATTTTGTGTTATATCTTCTCCTTCAAAACCATCTCCTCGTGTTAAGCCGGTGGTAAAAACCCCTCCCTCATATATAAGCTCTACTCCAATCCCATCGAGCTTTGGCTCAGCCATATATTCTATATCATTACTCGAATTAAGAAGCTTTTTCATTCTTTCATCAAAAAGTATGAGTTCATCATTGTTCATTGCATTAGAAAGTGACAACATAGGTGTGCGGTGTTTTATCGTTTTAAAATTATCAATGGGTGCCGCGCCGACTCTTTGAGTAGGAGAGTTTTTTTCAATTAGTTCAGGGTATTCCCGTTCTATACTTTCTAACTCTTTAAATAGATGATCCCATTCACCATCTGAAACTAGCGGGGTATCTAAAATGTAATAGTGGTAGTTGTGTTTCTCAATTAAAGACCTTAGCTCTTTAATTCTTTTTTTAATATCGGTCATTGATTTAGACGTTTTTTCTGTTCAAAGTATTGAACTGGATCGATAAATATTTTTCTGATTGGGCTTAGTGATTTGTTATTGTCTACTGGGGCGCCATAGATTCTTCCATCAATAGTCCTGATAGCAAAAAAATAGTCAATGGACTCTCCAGGGAAATTATTTACATTAATTTTGTATTTATAAAGGCCAGCATCTCCAGTTAAAATTATTTCTCTGTATGATTCCATTTCATTTGTTTTGAAAAAAAGTAAAACTGATGATAAGAGAGATTCATCTATTTCTGTAACCAATGATAGTTCAAATGGCCGCCCTATGAATAGGGGCTCAGGGGGGCTATGAAAAAGTTTTATATCTTCAATTACATCAAAACTTAGATTCATATTTGAACTATGTGTTGATTCTTGAGGTTGAAGAAAAGAATTAGAAATTAAAAAAATACACAGAGTAGACTTTTTCAACATAGTTTCCCATCTATGCTATGATATTTCATCTCCATTCTTTTTATTTGTTTTGTTTCTATATCATATGTCTCACAACTATCATATGGTTTCGCATAGATATGC
>CAJWMI010000069.1 GCA_913043185.1 uncultured Fidelibacterota bacterium
TTAAACGCCTGAGCAACCTTCATCCCTAGGTGAAGTGTAGGCTCAGAATAATGTTTGCTTCCTATGGCAATTAATATTTTCATTTCATCCTCAATTTTTGCTTAATTGATAATAAACCAGTATGTATTTATATAGATCATTAATAGTAATATTGACGCTAGCCCTATCCTCATGCCCAATCTTACAAAATCAGTCGCCTTTATCATGCCACTAGAATAAACAATTGTACAAGCAGGAGCGGCAACAGCTGTAAAATAGCCAAAGGCTGATGAGACTGCTGTTACTAATCCAATGTGCATCATATCAGGAACAAGATTCATTGTTATTGGGCCAAGGACAGCAACTGTTGCGGAACTAGATAGAATATTTGTCATAGCCGCAGTAATCATGATAACAATTAAATCACTAAAAAATGGAAACGTATCCATCATGCTTCCAAATAGCATAATTACCTGATCAGCTAACCATAATGCGGCTCCGGTTGAACTGATACTAGTACCAAGAGAAATTGTTGCTCCAAATAGTATAATCACACCCCAGTGAGTATGCCTATTTAAATCATTCCACCTGACAAACCCTCCTAAAATGTATAAAAAGACACCAGTAAGTGCGATAGTGCCTAACCCAAACCTCTCACTAAAGAAGATCCATCCAAGAAAAACCAATATGAATATAATTATTGTAACAGTATTACGCCCTGTCATACTTCTCGATTTTGCGACCTTTATAACTAACTTTCTGATGCTACTGTCTAAGATTTTATATTCTGGCTTAAATGTATTAATAATTATCCATGCTACTATTGGTATCTGTATTATTACGAAAGGATATATTTTTATCATCCATTCAAAATAAGATAATGACAGCCCTGACTGATTAAAATAATTAATCATAATAACGTTCCTTCCACCACCTGAAGGTGTACCTGCTGAGCCAATTAGGCATCCATATGTAATCGAAAATAATATGGCAGCAGCTAAGTTCTTCACTTTCTCGAAATCAGAAGAAGTGAATCTTATTAGAGTCATGCCTATTGGTAACATAATCGCTGCAACCGTATGCTCTCCGATGAATGAGGATAAAATTGCGGAAATAGATAAAAACCCAAAAACGATGTTGGATGTTTTATTCCCTGTGATTCTTAATATACCCAAAGCAATCCGGGAGTCCCATCCTTGTCGGATGATTACTACCGCTAGCATCAGAGACCCCATGATAAAAAATACTGCATCATTCATAAATGCCTTTGCGATGCCATTGGCAGAGTCTATACCACCATATATCTGTGCCAATAGTATATAAATTGCAACTGCTGGTAAAGGAATCGGCTCTTTTATAATCAAAATAAGGGCAGTGATCAATATCACGATTGAAGTATAAGCTTGCTCGCTAAGCCCTTGTGGATGAGGCAATAAAATTAAAATTAGTCCAATTATTATTGCGTATATAAACCATCTTTTTTGGGTTGCCCAAAAAAGAAAGTTACTTAATGAAAGATTTGAAAACCCTAACAATAATAATCCTTAATAATGTTACTTATTCAATAACCCAACTTATAATATGACTCAATATCCTTCCTAAATGAAAATGAATCATATAAATTATTTTATGGTTTTAATTAAACTAGAATAAAATTCACAGATTATTATTAACATGGTAGGTAAAAATAAATATAAAAATGATTAAAATCCCTTTGTTCCCATTAAACATAGTGGTCCTTCCTTTTGAAGAGGTTCCGCTTCATATTTTTGAGCCCCGTTATAAAAAAATGATAAAGGAATCAATAGAAAACGATACCCCATTTGGGATAGTATTAAACAATAATGGGTCTATTGATAATATTGGGTGTAGCCTGAATGTAACAAAAATTATCAAACACTATAAAACCGGAGAATATGATCTTATAGCAACAGGAAATAAATGTTTTCAGGTTTTAGATAAAGTAAAAAAAGAGGATCTATGGATCGGAGATATCAAATATATGGATGCTCCAATAATTGAAAATGATAAAATATTAAAACTGGTCCAAAATAAATATCTTGAACTATTGATTAAACTAGGAAAAGACGAGAATTTTGAAATCTATCTTGAGCGGGAAATATCTTTCCAGTTTCTAATAGGAATTACACTTCCATTAGATCTAAAGAGAAATATACTTCTGCTAGAAAATGAGAGTGAACGATTACTATATATTAATGACCTATTTGATAAGGTCTTATCTCAGCCAATTCAGAAAAAGGAAAATGATTCACCCAAAGATTAGTCAATAATTATCTAATTTATTGATCCTTCTTTGGTGCCTACCTGCTTCAAAATCTGTATCAAACCATATTTCGATTATTCTATAGATTTCCTTTTCTGACATAAACCTTGCACCTATCGATAATATATTTGCGTTATTATGTTGACGCGAGAGTTCGATTATTTCTTCAGGCCCGTTATAATAAACGGCAGCCCTTATACCTTTAATACGATTTGCTGCCATTGCTTCTCCTTGGCCAGAACCGCCAAGAATAATTCCTCTACTTTGATCATCCTGTGCAACTGCTTTTGCACAAGGAAATATAAAATCTGGATAATCATCTAGAGCATCATATTCATGGGCACCATGATCAATAACCTCATGCCCTAACTCAGTTAGGTGTAGCTTTATTTTATCCTTCAGTTCTAGTCCGGCGTGGTCCGTTGCTAGGTGAATTTTCATAATAATTCTTTCAAATATTTTTCAATCTTATTCCTGATCTGCTCTGAAGTAAAGCCAAACTCAATTGCAAGATCATTGGCCGGAGCAGACATACCAAAGTGATTTATCCCAATAGCGAGACCATTGCTACCTATATATTTTTCCCATCCGTTTGTAATCCCAGCCTCTATTGATACTTTCATACTCCCCCTATCTGGAATTAGTTCTTTCTTATATTCATCAGGTTGTTGATTAAATATCTCCCAGCATGGCATACTAATAACACGAACTTTTTTTTCTTCTAATTTTTTTGCGACTTCTATTGAAAGGCTTACTTCAGAACCAGTTGCAAGAATAATTATGTCAGGACTTCCTTTACAATCTAAAACTGAGTATGCGCCTTTTGATACTTTGGTGTCAATACTCTTTTGGCTGCCATCTAATATAGGAACGCCCTGCCTAGTAAGCAGCAATGCTGATGGAGTATTTTTATCCTCAATTGACATCTTGATACAGGAAGCGGTTTCTTTTGCATCTGCCGGTCTATAAACTTTAAAGTTAGGAATGGCTCTCAGGCTCATTATATGTTCAATGGGCTGATGCGTTGGACCATCTTCTCCAACGTAAAACGAGTCATGAGTAAACTCATGAATGACTCTAACTTTTTGAATTGCTGCAAGCCGAAGAGCAGGTCTTTCATAATCAGAAAAAACTAAAAATGTTCCGCCAAAAGGTATAACCCCACCATGTAATGCCATGCCATTCATGATTGCCGCCATTGGGAATTCCCTCACTCCAAAGGGTATATTTCTGCCTGATTTATTTGTTTTTTGGAAATCTCCATATGTCTTAGCAAAGTTCCCTGTATAGTTTGACGGTTCGAGGTCAGCAGAGCCACCAACTAATTGAGGCAAACTTTTAGAGATCGAGTCTAATACTGCACCGAATGCTTTTCTTGTTGCCAATATTTCACCAGACTTGAAAGTGGGAACTTCAAATTCGGAAATTATTTCGCCTGCAATAGTGCTAGCAATTATCTTTTTCAGTTCTGATTTGTCATTAGATTTTTTGTATAGCCCTTTCCAATCATTTGCTGCCTTAATCAAATCTGAAAATCTATGCCTGAAGTGGTCCGTTACTTCTGAAGGCACATAAAACTTTTTAGAAGGAAGACCTAACTTCTCTTTGGTTAAATCTATTTCTTTCTGAGGTAATGGGGCGCCATGCGTATTATGGTCTGCTTCCATATTCGCAGTCCCTTTTGCCATGATAGTATTGCCAATGATAATACTTGGTTTGTCCATAACCTTTGCAGTCTCGATAGCAAAATGCATAGCACTGTGGTCATGCCCATCAATCTCTTGCACATTCCATCCCAGACCATCAAAAAGAACACCATAGTTAACTGAATCCGATCGTGATACTTTACCAGAAATTTGAGCGTCATTTGCATCATAATATACTATAAGCTTAGTTAAGCCTAGGTGCCCCGCTATTGCCGCTGCACCTAGTGCTACTGGCTCCTGTAGATCACCATCTGTTGCCAAGACATATGTAAAATGATTGATTAAATCCATCGAATCTTCATCATGGCTATATATCACACTTGACAAATAGGCTTCAGCAAGTGCCATCCCAACGCCCATAGCAAAACCCTGGCCTAAAGGGCCAGTAGTGCATTCTACACCAGGAATTTCTACCTCAGGATGTCCTGGGGTATGGCTTCCTAATTGTCTAAACTTTTTTATTTCAGAAAGCTTCATCCATCCAATAAGGTGTAAAATACTATATTGGAGCATGGACATATGACCGCCAGAAAGAATGAACCGATCCCTGTCAAGCCAATCTGGATTTTTAGGATCAAATTTTAGATAATCTTTAAACAAAAGATAGATAAAATCAGCAGAGCTCATAGGACCGCCTGGATGCCCGCTATTCGCCTTTCTCACAGCATCCATTACTAAGCCTTTTATTACTGAAATACTAAACTGATCCTTATCTGTTATGGACCAATATTCAAAAGAATCAAGTTCTTTATATGAATGCATTATATAATCTGGAAATATTTATTATCTAAATGTTAAGAATTTGATGGCTCATCGTAAAGATTATCTAGATTAATATCAACGTCTTTTTTCTTAGAATCCTCTACCTTAAACATTTCTTCCTGGTCAAGACCCATTGCATTCGCAATTACCACATCTGGAAGAGATTGGATACGAATATTATAATTATTCACGCTTTCATTATACAACTCTCTCCTATCAGCAATTTCATTTTCAAGTCCACTTATTCTATCTTGAAGATTTAAAAAATTGTCATTTGACCGGAGATCAGGATAGGCCTCAGATAAGGCAAATACTGATTTTAACGCATCCGATATTTGATTATCGGCGTCCGCTTTTTCTGTGATGCTATTCGCGCCCAAATACGATTTTCTTGCATCCATAACATTATCAAACATTGTTTTCTCATGCTTAACGAAAGATTTTAGTACCTTGATTAATTTTGGTATCTCATCCGATCGTTGCATAAGAAGAACATCAATATTTGCCCAAGATTTTTTAATATTTTCTTTGACATGTATAAGACCATTATATACAGTAAAAAACCAAGACACGAGTCCAATAACAACTAGAACAATAATAAAAACAATAACTATCTGCATTGATTACCCTTTCATCTATTACTAGGCATTAATGGCTTTTGCACTAGCATAGAATTTTTTAATAACATTTTGAGGTTCTTTAGAACCAAAAACCTCTGACCCGGCGACTAGAATATCTCCGCCAGCGGAAATAACCTCTTCAGCATTATGGAGTTTTATTCCTCCATCAACCTGTATCTGTATTCGATCCAAACACTGATCAGATAAGTATTTCTTTATTTCTATTATTCTATCAGTGGACTCAGCTATATACCCTTGTCCCCCAAAACCTGGTTCTACACTCATAACTAGTATTAGGTCAACTTTTTCGATAAATGGAATAATAGTACTAAATGGAGTTGAAGGCTTTAGTGATATTCCAACCATTTTACCTGTGGAACGAATTAGGTCTATCACCTCATTTGGATCATCAGCTGCCTCGACATGAAATGTGATATTATCTGCTCCTGCCCTTGCAAAAGACTCAACCAACTTGTCTGGATCAATCACCATCATATGAACATCAATAAATTTATCGGTGACAGACCTCAGTGATCTTACTACAGGAGGGCCTATCGTAAGGTTAGGAACAAACTGATTATCCATTACATCTACATGAATCCAGTCCGCGCCACCTTCATCACAAATTTTAAGAGCACTGCGTAAATCAGAGAAATCAGCGGATAATATAGATGGTGCAAGTTTAAATTCTGATACCATAGACTAAGTCAAATTTAATTATAAACCTATCTTGGTCATAGAGCCGAAAACGATCATGAGTAAATAAAACGAATTTTCTTTTCCAAATCTGGATGCAGACTCTTATGAACTGGACACGCTAAGGCAGCACGCTCAAGGCGCTTACGATCTTTTTCTTCGATATTTTTATTCATATTTATATCAATGGAAATCTCACTTATTCTCCTAGGATCAGAACCCATAATCTTTTTTACTGACGCATTAGTTCCTGAGACATCAATATCATACTTATTAGCTGATATTGCCATGATGGTTATCATGCAGGATCCTAAAGCAGTTGCAACTAGATCCGTTGGAGAAAACGCCTCCCCTTTTCCATTATTATCGACCGGAGCATCCGTAACGATTTTTTCGCCTGAAGCAATGTGCTCTGCTTCTGTCCTAAGATTATTTTGATAGACTATATTTGCCTCACTCATTATTTATTACAAACCTCCTTAAATATGCGTTTAAAATTACCGCCTAATATTTTTCTTACCTGTCGGATTGTAAATCCGTTGTCTAATAATTTTTTTGTTAAAAATGGGAGCTTTGTTACATCTTCCAGGCCTGTCGGCATAATATCAACCCCATCATAATCAGAACCGATACCTACATGATCAACTCCGACCAGATCAGATATATATTTTATATGTTTGATGACATCATTTATGCTGGGTACAATCCTGCTCTTCTCATGTTTTAATAGTTTTGACTCGGCATACCAGTATGCGTTTGAAGTGGTGTCATATTTTTCTGCTAGCACTTGTCGCTCTAGTTCATACTTCAAATGAATTAATTGTGCTTTATCTAAATATGTACTATCTATATATCCTGGATAGAAATTGACAAACACTACTCCACCATTTTCCCCGATAGCAGTTATTTGTTCGTCTTTTAAATTTCTGTAATGAGGACACAAGGCGTATACTGATGAGTGCGAAGCAATAATTGGCTTACTGGTTAAATCGATTACATCCCAAAAAGTGTTTTCTCCAGCATGAGAAATATCAATCATAACACCAAGCCGATTGCACTCGCGTATAACTTCTCTGCCAAAATCAGTGAGCCCAACTTTCTTTAAAACAGATATATTTTCAAACTCATCTTTAGCTGAGCTGGCGATACTATTTGAATTATTCCAGGTAAGTCCGAGATATCTCATGCCTCTGTCATAAAAATATTTAACCTTAGTTATATCATCGCCAATGACGTGGCCACCTTCAACGCCTATCATGCAGGACATAATATTTCTTTTTTGATTATAGTTGATATCTTGATATGTTTTGATTAACCGCCATTTATCAGGGACTCTTGAGCACAAAAATTCAAGCTTAGTAATCATATTATCAGCTTTTTGGAAATACTCTGATTCTTCAAATTCGTTAGGACTAACCCAAATAGAAAAAACCTGAAGGTCAACCCCGCCTAGTTTAAACTTTTCCAGGTCAGACTGCGCGTCAGGATGGTTTGATAAAATATCCTCACCTTCCATTGCCCTAAGCAAAATATCATTGTGCGTGTCTGCCACAAAAGAATCCATATGGATCTGATGCGTAGGTCGGTCACAGCCAATACTAAGAAAAAGAAAACAAACTAGAACCGCTAGATATGAGATCATTCTAGTCCCACTCAAAACCAGAAACATTATCTGTTATTGAATTTATTTCAATAAGGTTATAGTCTTGAATTTGATCAATGAAATAATAAAGAAATTTTATTGAATCATTATTACTCAGCCAAACAGAATCAGGAAGGCCAATGGTTTCAATCACGGAAACCTCACTAGGCTTGGTTCTTAAAAATTCCCATACTTCATATTCAGTCATTAGTCCCATGCTAAAAATTGTTTTTTCAACAAGATCCGGGCGATTTTTTTTTGTGGGTGGCAATGAAATTGGCTTTGGCGTTTTTATTTCAGTCGCGCATGATATAAACAGGAATATCAGTATTAGATATTTATAGTTCACATCTGAAAATAAGATATATAAAATCGATGATACAAGAAGACTAATATGATATTTTTACATTTTTTTGAAATTTTAGGTGTTTGACTTTAGATATTGGCATCCATAAAAATTGTTTTAACTTCTGGCCTGCCTGGTCCGAGGTTAAAATCATGGCAATAGAGAACAAAAAAAATCGATTTTATTTTAATGAAGACTTTCTTGGAAGTCCACAGGGGAGGTCTATCCGTATTATGTCAGAATACTACGGCCCACTGCAAAAAATAATAGAGAATAAGATCTATGATACTATAGTATTCTTTGGGTCTGCAAGAATCAAATCCAAAAAAAAAGCAGAGGCAGCTCTAGAACAGTTGGGTCAGTCAGCATCTGACAAAGAAAAAAAACGAATCAAACATGATCTTGAAATGAGCAAGTATTATGAAGATGCAAGAGAACTAGCAAACAAACTCACGACCTGGAGTAAAAATCTAAAAAGTAAAAAATCGCGATATATTATCACCTCTGGAGGTGGCGGTGGAAT
>CAJWMI010000070.1 GCA_913043185.1 uncultured Fidelibacterota bacterium
TTTTAGTTTAATTATTGCCGATAGGTTTAAAGTATTGTTTTTAAAATTCAAGCTATTACTCAAGGTGTCTCTTACATTTGTCATGCCCATATAATAAGACGCTCTTAATCCTAATCTATGGTTCAGCATATAATCCACACCAAATTGTAATCCAGAATCTAAACCAAATTCCTTAGGCATCATATCAATCGTATCAGATTGACTGCTGTTAAATTCAGTAAGGCTTAATTTTGCAACTGATGTGCCACCACGTGATCCGCCTACTTGAACACCTCCAAATACTTCAATCTGTTTGCTAATTGAAATTGGGTAGAGTATATGTGCAGCTGCATAATTATACACCTCATGGCCACCGATTTCAATGTCATAATCAATGCCACCAATGTTCATGCTTGTAGCTTGTTTAAGCTTCGAACCCCTTTGGAGAAAGCCAGCACCAATAATGAATCGTGGGAAACGATATTCAAGACCAATATAAGAACCGTTTTGTGGACTAATATCAATTTGGTTATTTATCTTATCATCATTGTATTTAATAGTAGACATGTTATACCCACCAATAATTGCCAATCCCTTTTGAGCGGATATATTAGAAATAGAATTTTTATTTTTTAGCTTTTTCTTACCCTCATAACGCCTAGTCTGTGCGTTTAGTGATATACTAAAAAGAATTATAATTAAGAAAATTTTGTGAGAGTTAATTAAATATTTTGTATAACGTGTTAGCAAAATTTCATAAAAATTAATTAATGTAGCGGAGGAGGGACTCGAACCCCCGACACTCGGATTATGATTCCGATGCTCTAACCAGCTGAGCTACTCCGCCATGGAATAATCTTATTTAATACGCAAAATTAAATAGCGCTTGAAGAAAAAACTAATAACTAATACTATATTAAAAGAAAAATTAGACTATTTGATACGGCAATTCCTGATTAATTTTGCCGTTCAGAAAATAAAGTGAGGAGATGTCAATGTATTCATCTGTAGAAGATTTTATGGCAATGGTTGAGCATAAAAACCCCAATGAACCTGAGTTCCACCAGGCTGTGCATGAGGTAGTCGAATCTTTATGGGGGTTTCTTACAGAAAATCAAGATTATATTTATTCCGGTGTGATGCAGAGAGTTGTTGAACCAGAAAGGGTCATTATGTTTAGAGTCCCCTGGCGGAATGACAAGGGAGATGCCGAAGTAAACCGTGGATACAGAATCGAGTTCAACTCTGCTTTAGGTCCCTATAAAGGCGGCCTAAGATTCCATCCCTCTGTAAACCTTAGTATACTCAAATTTTTAGGTTTTGAGCAGGTCTTTAAAAACAGTCTTACTACTTTACCCATGGGTGGAGGAAAAGGTGGTTCTGATTTTGATCCAAAAGGAAAATCAGATAATGAAGTTATGAGTTTTTGTCAGAGTTTTATGACTGAGTTATCTAGACATATAGGACCTGATACAGATGTTCCTGCTGGCGACATAGGAGTAGGTGGTCGTGAGATTGGTTACATGTTTGGTCAGTACAAAAGGATCAGAAATGAATTCACAGGAGTATTAACTGGTAAAGGACTAAACTGGGGAGGCTCATTAATTCGTCCTGAGGCTACTGGTTATGGATGTGTTTATTTTGTGGATGAGATGTTAAAACATACAAATAATAGTCTTGATGGTAAGTGTGTTGTTGTCTCTGGATCAGGAAATGTTGCTCAGTATGCAACCGCGAAGGCAACTCATCTTGGTGGGAAGGTTGTTACCTTGTCTGATTCCTCTGGATTTATACATGATCCAGATGGGATAGATGAAGAGAAGCTAAAGTGGGTCATTGATTTGAAGAACAACAAAAGGGGTAGGATCAAAGAGTATGCAGATAATTTTGGTTGTGAATATTTTGATGGTAAACGTCCTTGGGGTATTAAGTGCGATGTTGCTCTCCCGTGTGCGACTCAAAATGAGATAAATGATTCTGATGCAAATGAATTGGTAAAAAATGGTGTAGTCGCTATTAGCGAAGGCGCAAACATGCCATCGAACCCAGAAGCGATCAACATATTTCAAAGCTCTAAAGTTCTTTTTGGTCCAGGCAAGGCTGCGAATGCAGGCGGTGTTGCAGTATCAGGATTAGAAATGAGCCAGAACAGTATGAGAATTAAGTGGGAGAGAGATGAGGTAGATAAAAAATTATTTAATATTATGCAAAGCATACACTCTTCATGTGTTGAATATGGAAATGAGGATAAGGCCGTTGACTATGTTAAAGGAGCTAACATCGCTGGTTTTATTAAGGTTGCTGATGCAATGATTGATCAGGGCGTGGTATAGTAATTATATACCAGTTGAATCTTTCTCATCCATTTTATTTTTATCCTCAGACTTTGGTATTAGTATTTTACCATTTCCTGAGAGCCCATCAATGATTGTTTTAAATGAATAGTTGAACTGATACCAGTTTATAAATTTCCCTTTTTCTTTTGGCGTGTAATGATTAAGCCAGGAGTCATTAATAAAGTCATTTTTATTTTTATTATCAATCGTAAGATAGCCAATATGTAGGCTGGTTAAATTTTGAAAAAAGTGACTCCCAAACGATGGGTCTACTGGAAAACTTTTATGCCCAATCTCAATAATGATTTTTGCATGAGATATTTGTTGCCAGTTTATCGGAACTCCTAGCCATGGATCTGCAGATCCCCAGCGGCCAGGGCCAGCAAGTATATATGGATTTGATTTACCAATGTTGTTGTTAAATGATTCAATCTCTTTAGCAATTTTATATGATTGAGAGGGATCATATTTATCTGTTCGAAGGTATAATAAGCTTTTAATATTATCATATGTCCCATTGCCTAAGGTTATTTGACTTTCAGAAAATATTTCTTCTTTTTTTATTTTCTCAAATGATATTGTTTTTGTTGTAGTTAAAACCATAGGTTTGATTTGTAATAGATAAAATTCTGAGGTCTTATCATTATCCTTGAAAATATTGACAGCAAATTCAATTTCGACAGGACAGCCTAGCGCTTTTTCACCTAGTGCTAACAATTCGTTTAGTATTTCACATAGAGGGATTATTTTCCATTCTAAAATTGGAGAAAAATTAACCACCCTTGTTCCCTTATAAGATAATGAGTTTCTTAAGATATTATCCTCTGAGGTTACAACACCACCAACCCATTTTAGTGAACCGTCTGATTCAGATTTTGATAGATTATGTAATTTTAAATCATTATAAATATCATAATCATTATTATTTAGATCGAGAGAGTAAAAACTAGACTGAGAATTTTCTAGGGTTGCTTTGATTGTAGAAAATTGTGGTTTAATTGCAGGGTATTTTGGAGATATGCCAAGGCATTTACCTCCATCAACTATTGTTTTCCCAAAACCAAGAGCTAAATAAGCGACGCCCTCATCACGCTCCATATATGAAACGGGATAGAAATTAATACTCTTTAATACCCCGCTAAATGTAGGATAAAATCTACCGCTCGAATATTCTTGACCAGCAATTTCCATGATCATAACGGCCATTTTTTCCTCTTCTGTCCTATGAGCAGTATGTGAAAAATGTGATTTTGATTCATTATAAAAGATTGATGCAAACACTAGTTTTATTGCTTTTTTTAGTTCACCAATGCGATCCTTAAAAATTTCCTGATTATTAGCTAGCATAAAAGTTGAGTATGCGCCCGATAGTGGCTGATATTGTGAATCTTCTAAAAGACTTGAAGACCTTATGGCTATGGGGTAATGACATTCTTTTAAAAATGATTCAAGCTTTAAAATTAGATCCATAGACAGCCTGCTACCTAAAAATAGTGTCACTATTTTTTTATCCTGTTTTGCTTTTAATGCCTCATCCCATAGTCTATTATCTTTCATGAACCGGTCAAATTCATCAGTCCCAATTATTGCTGTTTTTGGAATTTTCACTTTTACATTTGAGAACCTATTATCAATACCAGATTGTTTTAACATATCTTTAGCAAATGCCAGCCCTCTGGCTTTACCGCCTAATGATCCTCCACACATTCTATAAAATCTCGATCTTTTATTGGTCGTAGGTGAGTAGTCTACCACCTCACCAAATCTTAATTGTGTATTTGGGGAATTTATTTGCTCGATTATTGCATCTCTGATTTGTTCTTTTTTATCGAACTGGTTCACATTGATTTTTCGCAGTCTTGTTGCTAGGTCAAACTCAGACCTGGCTGCTAGCCAGTTAGAAAAGTGGTTACTCTTCCCGTGGTAGACAATTGAATCTATTGGTACAGTTTCAACTCCTCTTACTAGCTCTTCTATGTTTGTTGCCTTCACAATTTCTTTTCCTTTGGAGTTTTTGAATATGAAATCGCCAAAACCAAAATTAATGATCATAAAGTTTCTTAGGTCTTTAAGTAGTGTGTTCGAATTTTTGTGTAAAAAATCTGCTCCTATAGTCTTTGCTAAATCTTGATTAGATTTATCAGTAGACTGTAAAATAATAGGCATTGCAGGATGTTTGTCTCGTATCGCCTTAGCAAATTTCATACCTGCATGGGAGTCCTTTTCCCCTTTATTTAGAAATTTTACATCAGAAATAACACCAATAATATTGTCACCATATTTTTCAGAAAATTTCGTTGCTGTTTCATAGTTTGGTGTGAGCAATACTTTTAATCTCCCTCTCAGATGTAATAATCTGTGTGTTGAGTTAAGAGTTTTATTCATTAAGTTATTTGTTAGGAATATTATTTCTCTATAGATCAATGGTAAAAGTATAGAATACATTCTAGGCGAGTCTTCAATCAATATTATCGCACGCACATTTCCCTGAACAATATCTTTTTCGGCGTTTTTCCTGTCTTCAACGTATTTGATAATGGCAGGAAAGACAGAGGCATCTCCTGACCAGATAAAAACACGGTCTATTGAACTTGGAGATATTTTTTGTGAAAGTTGTTTGATCTCCGTTTCATCAAAGGCTAATAAAATAACCGGCATATTAGGATAAAGTTTTTTTATCGTTTTTCCTAAAGAGATTGGATCGGTATCTTCGATTCTTAGCATCACGATCACTAGATCAAAATTATCTTTAGATAAATATGCCATTGAATTAGCAGCAGTAGACGCACGCGTTACTCTCGGGGCATAATTAAAATTCATTCCTATATATTCGGTCATAATTTGTTCAGTTAGTCCCCCATCTTCTTCAAGTATAAATGCATCATATGGACTAGCGACCAATAATATTTCATGAACGCGATTAGACATGAGTTCATGAAAAGTATTATTATTTTTTATTGCGAACGGATCAGATTTCATTATATTGAATTAATCTGTAATCTTGTTAGAGAAAATAAAATGCTCTTAAGCATTGTTTTATAATAAATCATTTGGTTAATATTATGTTAACTGTTTTCTTTATACTCTATTTTTTTGCGCCTCGCTCATAATAAATCAAAGAATAAAGCAAATTAATTACAATGAAAATTATTAACATTATAGATGCTTAAGTCAATCAAAACATTTGATCTCAGAGGCCAGGTAATACTAATGAGGTTAGATCTGAATGTGCCTCTATCAGGGGAAAATATTGAAGATGATTTTAGAATAAAATCTTGTCTGCCAACGATTAATTATTGTCTTAGTGAGGGAGCGTCAATTGTTATTATGTCACACCTTGGAAGGCCAGGAGGGAAAAAGACTAAAAAACACAGTCTTATCCCTATCGGTGAATCAATTGCATCGATGTTAGAGTGTCCAATAAAATTTTCAGAAGATTGTATATCCCAAGATGCAGTTGACACATCGTTATCCTTAAAGCCAGGAGAGATACATCTTTTGGAAAACTTAAGATTTTATAAAGAAGAAGAAGAGAATGATGCTGAGTTTTCTAATAGACTGTCAAGGCATGGAAAAATATATATCAATGATGCTTTTGGTACTGCTCACAGGGAGCATGCATCGAATGTAGGTGTTGTTGATTATTTTAAAAATTATGGAATCGGCTTTTTAATTGAAAAAGAGATGCAATATCTAAAAGAAATATTAAAAAAGCCTAAGAGGCCGTTAATCTTAATACTTGGTGGGGCAAAAGTATCCACAAAGATTGAATTAATTAATAGGTATATTCATCAGGCTGACAAAATAATAATTGGAGGAGGGATGGCCTTCACTTTTTTTAAAGCTATGGGATACAATATAGGAAAATCTCTGTTAGAGTCTAGTATGGTAGAAAAAGCCAGGTCAATAATAGATCTGGCGCGACTAAGTGGAAAAGATTTAATGCTTCCTGTAGATGTGATATGCTCGAGGAATATGGATGAAGCTCCTTTGCAATATCCAGTAAATATTAGAGAAATACCTGATGATTTAATGGGGCTGGATATTGGTCCAAGATCAATCAAAAAATTCAATGAAGTTTTGGAATCAGCTTTGACTATTATTTGGAATGGACCTATGGGTGTCTTTGAAAAAAGTAGTTTTTCTAATGGGACTAGATTAATCGCTGATAATCTTGTGAGAATTGCAGAAAATGACGCGACGGTAGTTGCAGGAGGTGGTGACACCTCGTCTGCATTAAAATATTTTAATATAATGGAAAAATTAACTCATGTTTCAACAGGCGGAGGTGCATCATTAGAATTAATGTCAGGAAAAAGTCTTAAAGCTATAGAAAAGCTTGAGGTGTAATAGTTATGCTAAAACCCATAGTAGCAGGGAACTGGAAAATGAATAAAACTCCCCGAGAGGGTAAATTTTTCATTGATGATGTAGCAAGCCGTCTTCCAACAATTAATAATGTTAATATTATTTTTTGTCCTCCATTCACTGGTTTAAACAATATTGATATCTCTCCGCCATATTACTTAGGCGCTCAGAATTGTTTTTATAAAGATGATGGCGCATATACTGGTGAAATATCAATAGAGATGCTGCTAGAGTGTAATGTTCAATATGTTATTATAGGTCACTCAGAAAGGAGACATATTTTTCATGAGAATAATGAATTGATTGGTAAAAAAATGTCTAAAGTAAACAATGCTGAGATGAGGCCCATTCTTTGCATTGGCGAAACCATAGAACAAGTGAATAATGGAAAAACTTATGATATCATTGAAGAGCAAATAGTAAAAGGTTTAGAGAATGTTAAATCAATAGATAATATTATTATTGCATATGAACCTGTCTGGGCAATTGGCACAGGATTGACAGCAACTGTTGAAAAAATCAATGAGATACATTCATTTATAAGAAAAATGCTATCCAGTTTATATACTAATAATAATAGTGATAAAATTCCAATTCTCTATGGCGGATCAGTTAATTCAGACAATGCAAATGAACTAATTTCAATAGATGGGGTCAATGGATTTCTTATTGGCGGTGCAAGCTTAGATGTTATTAAATTCACAGATATTGTTAAAATAGTTAACGAACAATAATTAATTGAGGTAAATATGATTGTATTTTTAATTGTAATGCATACTATTGTTAGTATTTTATTAGTTTCAGTTGTTCTTATGCAGGCTAGCCAAGGTGGTGGACTTTCAGGCACCTTTGGAGGTCAGGCTGCTAGTAGTATCCTTGGTGGCCAAAGTGCTGGCAATGTGTTAAGCAAGATCACTACTTGGCTTGCTGTAATATTTATTGGACTAGCTATTTTTATTAGTATACTAAGCGGGCCAGCTACAGAGTCAAGCTCATCATTGGTAAAGAAAGCTTCCGAAAATAATCCTATTCAGCAGCAGCCTCAGAGTGTGCTTCCTGATCAAGAAGAGTCAGTGCTTGATCTAGGAGAATAATTATTTTTTCACATCGGATAAGTTGATAGGTAGAATGCATGGTTTTTTATTCAACTGTGTGGTAATGCTATGATAGAGATCTATAATAGATTTTATGCCGAAGTGGTGGAACTGGTAGACACGCTGTGTTCAGGGCGCAGTGGGCTTTCGCCCGTGAGAGTTCGAATCTCTCCTTCGGCATGATAGATCTGGTATACGATTGGTTATCAAACAACGTTTTCAATAGGAATAAGACTGGTCTATAACAAATACCGTCAGAGGGTCTACTCTGACGGTATTTGTTATTCATGTGCGGTATTTTGTCATCAAAGCACAGATTAAGACTCAGCTTAGCAAGCTAGTTATAGCCCCCCGTCGACCTATTACCTGTCGGGATTAATTAAGACAAACCGTTTACAAATTTGGCCACGACAGTGTTGAAGCGATCGGGCTCTTCATAAAAAAGTACGTGCCCGCTTTGCTCGAAGATTTCGATCTGCGCACCTGGAATGTGTTCAGCCATATACACGCACCCAGGGTAAGCGCCACTCTTACGGCCTGTAGTGATAAGGACCGGGATATTGATTGAGGGAAGCATTGGTCGCCAATCCTGCGCTCGGTAATCGGGACCGAGCGTGACACCTTGAGCTGATATATTATTCTTACTCTCCGCCAAAAGTTGGTCTAATTCTTCGTCGGATACCTCTAAGGAGACGAACATTTCCCTAAGTTCCGCTCGCCGGCGATCTTGCTCGTCTTCGGGAACCTTCTTATTGGGGGTTTCCTCGAG
>CAJWMI010000071.1 GCA_913043185.1 uncultured Fidelibacterota bacterium
GCGGTGGTATAAAGCAGGAAATATGCGTTATTAATATGCACTTAAAGTGCTGTGGAGATGGATTATACAGACGTCAACAGTCTATGAAGCAGCTTCATGAGTTGTTAATGGAAAAGGTTTCCACAGGTAAGAATAAGATTATTGCTGTCGGAGACTGGAACGATGAGCTTCAGGACACCGGTATCTACCAATCATTTAGTCCTTTTATTAACGATAGAGAACATTTTCTTTTTGTGACAGAGAAAATTGTTAATGACTCGACTCAGCAGTCTTATCCTTCATGGCCTAGTTTTCTAGACCATATCATGATCAGCAATGGGTTTATTGACCTTTTTGAAGAAAAGGGCACTATTCGTTCAGTGAATATCGATGAGTGGATAGGAGGATGGAACGAGTATAAGAATCTTATTTCTGATCACCGCCCTATATTATTATCACTACCAATAAAAGAATAATGATAAAAAATATTATAACCTTATGCTTACTGTATTTGGTTTTTTCTTGTGCGAGCCCAATAGAAAAAGAGGCTAGCGATAGCGGTAATGATAGCCTGCTCCCAGATCTGAATCTGGAAAATGGGATTGAGATTGTTACCTGGAATATTGAGCAATTTCCAAAGCTTGGGCAGAGGACAATAGACTCTGTTGCTAATATTATTGCCAGTCTAAATGCCGATATTTTCTGCCTCCAAGAAATATCAAACCTGTCTATGTTTTTAGAACTTGTTGAAATTTTGGATGGATATAGCTATGTAGCCTCAAACGCCACAGAATATTTAAATTTGGTTGTATTATACAAAGAAAATCAGTTTGTTGTTAGAAATCAGTCAAATCTATTTACTGATTATATGTATGAGTTTGCATATAGGCCCCCTTTGAGGCTTGAGATGACATTTTTAGGGCAGAATGCAATTGATTTTACCCTGATCAATATGCATCTAAAGTGTTGTGATAGTGGAAATGGATTTGATAGGCGTAAGGCATCTTCAATCATCTTATATGATTATCTAAATTTATCTGTTGAAGCTGGTGTGGTAAATCATATTGTTGTAGGTGACTGGAACGATGATCTATCAGATACGTACAGCGAGAACTCTTTTAATATTTTTTTGGATGATACTGATAACTATAAGTATGTTAACTTTGATTATGCGAACTCAGGATATACCATATCCGTATCTTATCCAGGTTATCCTAGTTTTATTGACCATATTATGATATCTAAAGATCTATTTGAAGAGGCAGATAATGGTGATATTCAGACCATACGACTGGGTGACTATATATCTGGCTATGATCAAATAATCTCAGACCATCGTCCTGTGGTTTGGAGGTTTACGCCATGAAAAAATATGTCATATTAGTTGCTATCTTGCAAGCAGCATTAGTCCACACGCAGGATATTTCATTTATTCGTTATTATGCTAATGATAAAGACTTCATGGCAAACGTTCCAATGAAAGCATCAAACAGGAGAGGATATGATCATATTGCTGCTTACTTCAATGATAGAAATCTTCCTGTAAAGGTAGAATACTACCTGTCCAATGGTAGCTTGAATAAACGAGAGGTAATGGAATATAATAAGGAAAAAGAGCTTATTCGTAAGGGAGAAGTGAATAGTAAGGGACAATATATTAAATTAGTTGTATATAGCAATAATGAGCCATGGAGTCAGGAATATCAAAAGTCGAACTATTCTAAAAAAGAGAGAATTAATTTTACAGATCAGCGTTCAACATTTTTAATACCAAGGGGGGAACATGTTACACAAATTATTTTTGAGACTGTTGACGGGTTACAATATGGAAAGATTGAGCTGGACTATGATTATTTAAATTTTTTATCTGAAGAAAGATGGAGAGAACTTCCATCAGGTAAGGTTATTAGGCAGTTTAACTACAAGTTTGATCTATTGTCTGATGTAACTCAGATTTGGGAGTATGGAAAAAATGGAGAATTAATTTCTGAAGTAGCCTTAGATATGGTACCAGCAGACCAGCTATATAGAACACCTCCTCCACGTACCGGAAATATTCTTGATGAGTATGATATAATCGCAAAAGAAATTAAAGAAAAACGCATTATCACATCAAAAAACCCTATTATTCCTCATACAGAAAATGATCAGTTAGTACTAAAAACAGGACAAGCTCTAGAGATAGATTATGTTGGGACGAACCAGAATGGGATACAGTTTAGGCTAAATGATAGTGATGGGCTTCTTACCATACCTTTTGACAATGTCCGCTCTTTGACCTCCCGCATGGGAGATGTAATTTATCCAGAGGCAATTGAGTATAGAAAAAGTCAGTGAAAAATAAACGATATACATTAATTCTATTATTGACCACGCTCTTTGGACAAACATACCCTACCGGACAGAACTATCCTCCGCCTACGGATTTGATTACCGTACCAACAGCTGCTACGCTTATGCGTGGTAGTTTTTCACTTGGAATGCGTATACAAGGTGGCGGTGGCATGATTTTGGGACTCCGTGCTGGTATCACGGATCGGTTCCAGTTTGGACTATCTTATGGATCCTCTAATCTTATTGGAGATGATAGTCTGCGCTGGTATCCGCGTCCTGAGGCAAATCTAAAGTACATGCTTATGGACGAGTCTATA
The DNA here is from genome assembly GCA_913043185.1 of uncultured Fidelibacterota bacterium. The sequence continues at coordinate 2,631 of CAJWMI010000071.1, forward strand.
ACACTGCCAGGTGTTGCCATTGGACTTAACACCCAAGGATTTGGGAATTTTCATAAAGGAGATTCACTTAACCGATATGATATGAAAGCCTATGGATTTTATATGAGTGCGAGTAAGAATTGGAAAACGGTTTTTGGTAACCTTGGTCTACATAGTGGTGTCGGCTATAATTTTACTGAGATCGATGATGGAGATGAAGATCCAAATGTATTTTTTGGAATGGATATAGAGCTTAACCCAGAGTTCTCTATTTTAATGGAATACAATGCTGCCCTAAATGAAAATAATATGACAACGGAAACTCTTGCAATTAGTAGGGGAGGCTATTTAAATGCGGCGATTAGGTGGACCTTTGTCGAGCACCTGCATCTTGAGCTTAATCTAAACAATTTATTATTTGATGAGGATAAGGTAGATTATTTTAAACGGGAAATAAAAATAATTTACATTGAATATTTTTAGTGTTTATGGTAAGACAAATATCATTAGTTTTCTTTTTTATCCTTTCAATTATAGTCGCTCAGTCAGACCTTGAAAGTGGAATTCGGTACTATAATCTAAGACATGAAGGTTGCATAGAAGACAAAGCTGATCCAGAGCCAATCACCAAAGCTGTCTCTTATTTTGAGAAAGCTTATGGCAATCAGGCTGACAAAGATGAGGCCTCTTTATATCTTTTGAAGTCGTACTATTTTAAGGCAAAGTTCACTGAGAACGATAAACAAAGAAAAAAAGATTTACTAAAAAAAGGTAAAGAACTTGGTCAGAAGCTTGTAGCTGATTTCCCTCAGTCTGTAGAATATCGTTACTGGTATTTGGTTAATCTTGGAAGCTGGGCAGAGGTATATGGTATTCTTGCAGCCGCCAGGGAGGGCGTTGCTGATCAAATGAGATCTCATTCAAAAAAAATCATAGAGATTGACCCAGAATATGAAAATGGTGCGGGTTATTTTATGCTAGGAGCGGTACACTATAAGTCTCCGTATATTCCTTTTTTATTATCATGGCCAAATAATTCAGATGCAATAAAATGGTTGGACATGTCTTATAATACAGGTAATGCAAAGCTTGCACAAGGTGTATACCTATCCCAAGCACTTTATAAAGATGGGAAAAAGAAAGAGGCTATTGGGTTGTTAGATAAGGTCATCCAAGCGACTCCATCCGAAGATGACTATGCCTCTGACTGGGAGTGGATCAAAAAAGCAAAAGTACTTCACTCAGAATATAAATGAGTTAAAGACTTATTTTTGTAGAAATGTCTGATCTTAAAGAGTCTACAATATCTACTAAGGTTGTATACAAGGGTGATTTTTTAGATGTAAGGCGGGATAAAGTGTTATTGCCCAATGGTGAAACTGGAGCCAGAGAGTGGGTAAATCATCCAGGAGCTGTAGTAATAATTCCCATTCTTCCTAACGGGAAAATAGCTTTGATAAAGCAATTTCGTTATGCGGTAGGATCTGAGTTTATTGAACTTCCTGCTGGCAAGCTTGATGCTGGTGAAGACCCAGAAAAATGTGCGTTACGTGAGCTTGAAGAGGAGATTGGTTACAGGGCAAACAAGATAAATTTCTTAGCTAATATTCATCCTGCGATAGGATTTACAAATGAGATAATGGGCGTATTTCTTGCAGAAAACTTAGAGAAAACTCAACACAATAGAGACAAAGATGAATTTCTAAAGCTTGTTCCAACCACGTTGACAGAAGCATTAAATCTTGTCTGGAAAAATAAAATCACTGATGTCAAATCAATCATTGGCCTGCTTTGGTTACAGAAAATCAGGATTATTAGTTAACAATTGTGTTTTTCTTTCTAAATAAAAAATATATCTATCTATTAGCATTCTCTGCAGTTTTATTTGGCCAGGCTAAGAATAGTAAATCTTATTTTCAAAGTGATAAATTTGTTTTAGGGGGATTTATGAATGCCACTGAGGAAGGCTTAGACTTTGAAGCTCTTGCCAATGTAGAGACTAGATATGGTGTATATGGGAATATTTGGTTGAGCCAGATTGATTACTACAGTAACACAGATATACAGTCTAATATTTCTTTAGGTTTAAATAAGAAATTTCGTAATAATTTTTCTTTAGATCTTGGATGCGCATACAATTATTCAATTAGTGAAGATCCTGAAAAAGTACCTGAGTTGTATTTTGGTTCAGACATAAATAATATTTCTTTTTGGACATATATTGGAAGTAATGGAATCAGTTTTGAATCATGGTATAAGCCAGATATCGATGAATTAAATAAATCAAACCTGGATCTTTTATTGTACGGGTCAATAGAAGAGAATGGTTATGATCTGAGCATTAATATTAGTAACCAATTAACTAAACAACTAATCGCTGGAGTGATGCTGGGATACGAAAAGTATAGTGAAAATAATGATATTACTTTTAAAAAAAATAATAAAACCAAGTCATTTACAGTTAGAAACGATTATAGTGGATTATCTAGCATGATATATTTTGGGTTTTTGTTAACACATTAATTTTATTTCAAATGGCATTATCTTCAGATTTTATCAAACAAAAAGCCCATGAGATTGGTTTTCATAAGGTAGGAATCACAAATGCTAAACATACAAAAAAAGAGCAGCTGAACCTTGAAACATGGTTGTCCCAAGAAAAACATGGTCAAATGAATTGGATGAAAAAGAGAAAATCTGAGCGTGGTAACATTTATGAATATTTTCCAGAAGTAAAAACCGTCGTCTCACTGGGATATAATTATTATGTGGGTAAGAGCCAGTCTGATATACAAAGCAACTATAAGATTAGTAACTATGCATGGGGAGACGACTATCATGATATCATCAAAACGAAATTATTTTCTCTTCTTGAGGAAATAAAAAAACAGAGCCTTGGGATTAAAGGATTAGTCTGCGTTGATACGGCTCCTTTAATGGAAAAAGTCTGGGCACAGAGAGCAGGGCTAGGGTGGCAGGGCAAGCATACCAATCTAATTAGCAGTGATTATGGTAGCTGGCTATTTCTTGGAGAAATATTACTTGATATTGAACTAGATATTGATGAACCATTTTCTGAAGATTTGTGTGGGAGTTGTACAGCCTGTATTGATGCCTGCCCAACTCAGGCCTTGGATGAATATATCCTAGATTCATCCAAGTGCATAAGCTACCTAACGATTGAACACAGAGGAGAATTTTTTGAAGGCCAAGATGATCTAGACGGCTGGATCTACGGTTGTGATGTTTGTCAGGAGGTTTGTCCTTGGAATATCTCATTTTCAAAAGTGTCAGATGAATCATATTTTGAACCAAGGGACAAAATTATCGACAACACTGACGAAGATTGGAACAATCTGAATCAATCAGATTTCAGTACTATTTTTAAAAAATCTGCTATTAAGCGAACTAAATTCTCAGGACTGAAAAGAAATATTGATAATAATAATAAAATGAAAAAAACTGAGAGGATAAAAAATGAATAAAGTAGGTGTTGTCTTATCTGGTTGCGGACATCAGGATGGTTCAGAGATTCATGAAGCTGTTTTTACATTACATGCTCTCGAAAAGGCAGGAGCAGAGGCTATTATCATGGCCCCCGATATGGATCAGTTCCATGTGATTAATCATCTTAATGGAAATGAAGATTTATCCGAATCTAGAAATATATTAGTAGAGTCGGCTCGTATTGCAAGGGGAAAGGTGGTGGATGTAGCTTCTGTAAGCGGACACCAGTTAGACGCATTAATATTTCCTGGGGGTACGGGAATGGCAAAAAATATTTTTGATTATAGTATGGCAGGGATTAATTGTACCGTTATATCTGATGTCCAAAGACTGGTCGTGGAAATATTAGAAGCAGATAAACCTTTGGGCGCAATTTGTATTGCACCAGTTATGGTAGCGAAAATACTTGAATACTTGGGAAGAACAGGTACTGTCACCGGAGGATTTAATGTTGAAATCAACAATGATATTAAAGCGATGGGTATTAATACAATCGAGGTCGGAGCAGAAGAGATAGTTATTGACAAGGAAAATAAAATAGTAACAACCCCAGCATATGTTGAGGCAAAGTCAATGAATGAATCATTCACGGGAATTGAGAAATTAGTAAACAAAGTTTTAGATATGATTTAAACTAATCCACGGATATATCTACAGAGCCAACTCCTACAGAGACCTCGGCTTTCATCGTGGCCCATCTTTTCTGGTTCTTTCTACTCTTGTATTCACCATCCCCTGAAGAAATAAGACCCTTTACGTTTACTGAACTGAGCATGTTTTTATTAATAATAAGTTCAATATTTGTATTTGTTGGTAGTTTTAGTTCTAATGATCCTACTGTTACATTTATATCTAAGTTAGAGTCTTTATTTGCTGAGCCAGACATGTCAATTTCAGCAGAGCCCATGCCAACATCAAAAATATAATTAGATGCATTAAAATTGCCTAACCCAAGACTATTAAAATCAGCTATTCCAGTAGTAATATATATCTTTTCACAGCTAATAATATTTGACTTTGTATTTACTAAGGTTACATCACTCAGACCACAGTCCATAACCAATTGAGATATTCGAAGCCCAGAAAAATCAAGATCTACCTTTCCTAAACCAAAATTTAGGTTCATATCGGTTGACATTTTTGTCGGCATCTGAAAATTAATTTTATAGTTATCATTACCATCGTCGATTAGACTATTGATCAATGATTTATTATTGTCATTATTATTAGCTTTATCAGGCTTTATCTTGATATCTAGTCTTGATATATTATTTTTATTCGTGAGTCCAACGATTGGCGTAGACAGTGAAGAGTTAAATTCAATATTACCAGTAATAATATATCTGTTATTACTTGATCTCATCGTTAGGTTGCCTATACTGCAGTCAAAATAGACTCTGAGAGCATCATATTTCTTGACCTTATACTTATAGTCTAGAGTTTTATAATTATCAGTCTTTCCCATGAGCAATGCAGTAGCTAAAATTGTAATAGGTATTAATTTATTTTTCATTATAAGATTGATTGATGTCAATTTGTATTTATAGAGATGGGACCATAATTAGAATATATTTTACAATCTATAGTTCCCTGTTTTATCTTTCCTTCTGCAATAACTTTCGTCGGGTATACTTTTTCATCTAAAGGAATCTCCGAGCTGATAGCATCTTTTGAGTTTAGATTATCACAATGTGTTTTTATAAAAAATGGTAAATCTGATGGTAGCCGTAGCGAGACCGATCCTCGGTTAGTACTTAGGTCAATCTTATGATCTTTTAAAAATGAATTATAACCTTTATTTATTATTAAATCCCCAAGCTCAGAATTAGCTATGATACTTCCAAATAGATTGTTGCCTATAATATTTCCAAAGTTTGAATTGCATCTTGTATTTCCTATTATATTATTCATATTGATCTGACCTTTTCCTGTAAATAATATTGCATTACCTTTTACATCATTCATAGCGATGTCTCCGATATCTATATTTACTCTAAAGTCTGAATTGCAGTTTTTTGCAATCAAGTTTCCCACATTTATATCAAAAGAACATTGTCTACCATCAAAATAAGATATCTCAGTATCTCCTAGCGTGGTCGCTGATTTTATCTCGCCTTTTATTTTTTCTAGTTTA
>CAJWMI010000072.1 GCA_913043185.1 uncultured Fidelibacterota bacterium
TTTCTACTCATCTGGGTAATGCCTACCCCAGAATCAATGCTCACAAAAGCAGAAGAGCTATTTGGAGATTTGAGCCCTGAACAAATTGCCGGCAAGGCGTTTAATATGAAAATTATTATTGCGCTCCTCGGTTGCTGCACAGTCTTCTTTGCCACCGAAGCCCTCCCCATGCCCGCAGTCGCTCTTTTTATCGGACTAGTCCAACTCTTTTTTGGCATTACTGAACCGAAAAATGTTGTAGCCACCTATGCACATGATGCAGTATGGTTTATCGCAGGCTCACTGGCTATGGGTGCGACCATGGTAAAACATGGACTTGATAAACGGATTGGCATGTTGGTCATGAATCTTTCCGGAACAAAAGTCCGTAACGTTGTTCTAGGTATATTAGTTGGTACGGCTATCCCTTCCGCATTTATTAGTGAGGCCTCTATTGCTCCAATGTTTCTACCTATTGCAATGGCCCTTTACACCCTAACAACAAAAAAAATCGGAGATGCTACTCAATTAGGAAAACTATTAATGATGTCTATAGCAATAGGATGTATGGTTGGGGCTCCTATGAGTCCAACTGGTGGTGCGCGGAATGCTATAATGATAGGATTTCTTGCTAACCTTGGCCCAGAGTATGAAATAAGTTTTATGCAGTGGATGGTACTTGGTTCTTTTTATACACTATTTCTAGGAATATTCTTTTCCATCCTCTTACCATTTCTATATAAACCAGAAGTGGATGATCTATCCGATGCGGTAAATACACTTAGAGAGGACTTAAAAAAACATGGTGCTATGACCAGAGAACAGTGGATGGTGGCAGGTGTTGCATTGTTAATGATCATCGCATGGATAACCGATAAAGATCTTATCGCGCCAATACTTGGATTCCCTTTAGGTCTTGGTGGCGTAGCAATGACCGGAACCGTACTGTTCATGATATTAGGTTTAGCGTCTTGGGCAGATTATGAAAAAAATGTTAGCTGGGGTGTTATCGTCTTATATGCTGGTGCAATTAGCCTCGGCGCCGTGTTTAAATCAAGCGGTGCTGCTAAATGGTTGGCAGATAGTTTAATCAATATTTTGACTACTTTTAACATTCAAGAAGGTCTACCTCTTGCAATATTAGTCGCTGTCATAGGTGCATTAATGACAAATTTAATGAGCGCTGGTGCCACAGTTGCTGTCATTGGACCAGTCGTCCTCGAGATGGCCGTAAGCTCAGGAACTAATCCTATTATTGTAGGTGTCGCACTGGCGATTGCTACCTCAATGGCGTTTTGGCTTGTTATTGGCACCCCAGCAAGTTCAGTGGTATACTCTGCAGGTCTCTTAGATGCAAAAGATTTTATCCGTATGGCCACATTCGCCTGGCCTGCTGCATTGATTATCATAATTTGTATGATAGTCTTTTATTGGGTCGGCCTAGGCCTACAACCTATCATGATAGGAGGTTAGATATGGACAGTGGTATTATATTAATTGTGGTTCTAATCATAATCGGCTTTGCCATTACATGGAGTAATCAGAGTCAGGTAAAAGAAGTAGAAGATAGACAGACACAATATACCCGGGAACGTCAGGCCATGGCAGAGCATGATAATAAAAGTGCCTCTGAGGTTGATAACGACCGCAATGCTATGATTGAAACTCTTGAGGCCTCAATCACTGATCAGCCAGAGCAATTAGACAAAATGAAAAATATTATTAATGACTGGGCTGATATGAAGATTAAATCTTTTAAAGACCGTAGGTCATGGGTACGCAACCCTGAAGAAGAAAGTTAATCAACAATAATTAATCATTAAAAATTACTTCTTCTCCTTCTCCGATAGGATTCCATATTTCAAATTTTTTCATCATTGCTTGAAATATCTCCATACCAATTAATCCATCCATCCATCCTGAAAGATGAATAAACCTTTTCCTAAACCAAATAATATCAACATTGGAAAACTGTCTCACAAAAGGCAATAATGCTATATCAGCTAGCGATATATTGTTACTGAATAAAAACTTTTCACTAACTAATATTTTTTCAAAATTGTCTAATATTTTTTCACATTTTCCTCTATAATATTCAACAGAATATTCTGGATACCTATCGTGGTACTTATACATATCAAGCCACTTTTTAAATTCTTCGTCATTAATTGATATTATCTCTAGTTGATGATCTATATTATTTACAAACCAAGAATCAGGATCATTTACCGATACCGACCATTTCATAATATCTAAACTCTCATCAATAACTTTACCATCTGGCAGGTTTAATACTGGAACAGTTCCTTTTGGCGAAAGCTGGTATAGTTTTTTAGGACGTTCTTTTAATAAAATTTCTCTGTGCTCATAACTGATTTTCGAATAGTACATTGAAATCCTTGCTCTCATTGCATAAGGGCACCTGCGAAAAGTATATAAAACCGGTAATTTCATTTTTTTGATCTCTAAATCTTTGGATTTCTAAAATACCTTCTTTTTATAACCCGTTTTGGATCCTTCCTTAACTCTTTTTGTTTACTCATAGGTAAAGACGCAAATTCCTTGCATTCAATAGAACAACAACCATTTAGCTTATTCTCGCATGTATTGCATTGAATAAATAGAATATGACAGGTGTCATTATTGCAATCTCGGTGAGTATCAGAAGGGCCTCCACAAATATGGCAGTTTGCTATTATATCATCAGTGACTCTTTCACCTAATCGAGCATCAAAAACAAAATTTTTCCCAATAAATTTAGACTCAATATCTTTTTTTCTTATATCATGAGCGTATTGTATGATGCCCCCTTGTAACTGCTTCACATTACTTACACCACTATTTATGAGAAAAGCACTCGCTTTCTCACACCTAATGCCACCTGTGCAATATAATAATACCTGATGATCTTCTCGACCATTTAACATTCTTCTTACCTCTGGTAGCAATTCTTTGGATTTCTCTACCAAGGGTATCTCTGCATTTTTAAATCTTCCAACCTCCGTCTCATAGAAATTGCGCATATCAATCACTGCAGTATTATCCTCTTCTATCGCTTTATTGAATTCTTCAGGTTTGAGATATTGACCAACTTTATTCATATCATAAATATGATCTGATAAGCCATAGGCCACGATTTCTTTTTTTACTTTTACCACAAGTTTATAGAAAGAGATACCATCAGATAATGCTTTCTTTATTGGCATATTTTTCAAAATCTTATAGTTCTTTAAACCATGTTTGAATTCTTTCCATTTATGATCTGGCACGCTAATCTGAGCATTTATACCCTCTGAGGCGATATAAACCCTTCCAAAAATATTTAATGATTCGAAATAAGAATATATATTATCTCTCTGAACTTCAGGCTCTTTAATAGGTGTATAATTATAGAATGAACAGGTAATACGTTTAAAAGATTCAGAATTAAGATTTTTTACTAATTCATCTTTACTTCTCTTATTGTATAATTTTTTTATCATAGTTAATTATCAATATATATATACTTAGTCCTACCTCCGATTGCAGTAAGCAAAACATATGTGGTACTATTTATCGTTTCTGCAATAGTTTCCAAAGGAATATTCCCGGATTTATTTTTACCAAAGAACAATACATCTTCACCAGTTTGAGGCACTGTTTCACCAAAATCAACCATTAACTGATCCATGCATACTCTCCCTGCAATTTTGTACTTGTCGCCCTTATAGTTGACAAAACCATTCTCATACCATGGTCTCGGGAATCCATCTGCAAAACCAGTCTGAACAACTCCAATATTTGTATCTCTGTCAGTAGTATAAACGCCTCCATAGCTTACATGAGTACCTTTAGTGACCCTGCGAATGTTTACTATACTACCACAGAAACTCATAACAGGCTCTAACTCAATATCAGTATTAACCTCATTTGACGGCAAAGCACCGTATAAGAGCATCCCTACTCTAACCATATTAAAATAAGATTCCTCAAGATTAAGAATTGCTCCACTGTTAGAACAATGAACATATTTAAACTTTATTTTGTGTTTATCTGCCAACTCAACGATTTCATTAAACTTTCTTAATTGCATTTTAGCATAAGTCAGGTCTCCCTCGTCCGCCGTAGCAAAGTGAGTGTAAATACCTTCAGGATGTGTAGTTAAGTCTCTAGTTATTTTTTCATATAAAACATTTGCATCAGCTATGTCTATGCCAAGACGTGTCATACCAGTGTCAAACTTGATATGGTATCGAGGGCAATTCCCCGTCTCCAAGATATGAGTTTTAATACTATCAATATCATCTATTGAGCTGAGATTTAGTATAAGATTATTATTGTATGCGAGGTCAATAAAATCAGACTGTATTTTTGAAAAAACAAATATATCATTATTAATCTTTGCATTACGTAATTCCATTGCCTCATCAATAGAAAATACAGCAAATTTAACATTTACATGGTTTGCAATTGCTTTTGCTATAGGCACAGCGCCATGTCCATATCCATTAGCTTTAACAACACATAAAAGTGTTCGATCTCCAACTTTTTCTTGAATATTTATTAGATTCGATTTACATCGATCAAGGTGGATAAAAGCTTTAGGACCTATTGTTGACATTATGGTATTTATTATATAATAGTTCTTTTAGAGATTCAAAATCGTTAACTATATCTGTGGCACAAGACATTATCCAGCCACTTAAATCTGTTATAGGTAATTGATTAACTAAATAAATTGGTTTCTGGTTGTAATAAGCAAGAGTCACTTCGCCATGTGTACCTCCACCTTTTAAAATACTTTTATCCCATAAGCAAATTATATAATCTGCTTCCTTCACTACTGCATCTAAATCTTTTTTAATTGCTAGACGTATGAACTCTATAAATCTGTCTGGATCTGATTCCTTCCAATTTCGAAAATCTTTTGCGTTATGATCTGTTATTAACTTTTTTGATTCGATGACAGGATCAATCACATTGTGTTCAAGACTTTCATTTAACCATTGAGTAATTACTTTTCTCCAGTCTGCCCCATCATTATCAGCATGCTCCATTCCACCAGATAGATATGCAATCACTGTCTTAACTTATTTCTTAATAAAATAGAATTAATTATTAATAGCCCTATAGAAAATAATAACGGGGAAAAGATAAGTGGCCAATTTATAAACCCACTAAATAGGTAAGATTGCATTGCCTTCACAATCATTGAAATGGGGAATATTGACAATATATAATTAACAGATGGGGGGAAAAAAGGAAGCTCAATAATTAACCCGCTACCTAGAAGAATAAAAAAGAATAGAATAACAAGAGAAAGTAAAAAAGTAGCTGATTTATCTGCTAATATAGAAATAGTAATCAAGATATTACCAAAAACTAGAATAAAAATTGATGAATAGACTAATAAAGCAACAGTTTCTATTAAACCAAACGGATAAGGGATAATAAATGAGAATAGTAATAATGAACCTAGGCTCATAATAATACCTTCAATAAGTGCTACCATCAAAAAGCTAAAAATAATAAAACGTTTTGAATAAGGAGAAAGCGATACATATGTTAAGACTTTCTTGTGTATTCTAAGATCAAAAATGTCACGAAAAATTGATGGAATGATACTTAGCCCAGATACAAATAAAACCATACTAGGATAGATCCAGGTATCAAACTTTACATCATAAAGACTCATTATGAGGACATTCCTAAATGCAAGATTTGTAAATATAAAAACAGTTAATGGCAACATAAAAGAGAGTACTAGACTAGATGTTATATTATTCCCTAATAACCAAATCCTTCTTATCATTAATGCTCTAATCAATCTAAACCACCTCCAGCAAATTCAGAATCCATTAAATCTCTTAGTCCAAGTTTTTTTACACTCAAGTCAATCATAAAACTCTCTGATGCTTCTTTAACAATATCAAAAAACACACTTCTTTCTCTCCCATAAAAATGGAAAATATTATTTATTCTACTTGGTGATACAACTGTTGATACATTACTAAGAGATTTATATAAATCATCACTTAGATTATCAAACTCTATCTGAAATTGGTGATAGTCAAGTGTGCTCTCTAATAGTTTGTCTAAGCTTCCATCCATAATAATTTTACCATCTCTAAATACAAGTATTCTATCATGTGCCTGTTCGACCTCTGGTAAGGCATTACTTACATATATTATTGATTTATCACCTTTTAACCGTTTGAGTAAGTCCCAAGTTAATCTCACAGAAGGAGCGTCCATGAACCCAGTAGGCTCATCCAATACAAGTATCTCCGGATTATGCATAAGAGCCCTCACTAGCATAACCCTTTTTTGAATTCCGTAAGAAACGCGTGAAGCAATCTCTCCTAAATATTCCGTGATAGCTAAGTTTTCTACATATAACTCAAGTCTTTTTTTATAATCATGGTCGCTGACATTATACAGTAAGGAAGAAAACCGAATATTTTGTTCAATTGTAAGCCAAGGATCTAAGTCCGTCTCATGAGGAACATATCCTATTAATTGACGAGTTTTATTCTTCCTCTTTTGCATGTCTAGACCATGAACAAAAATATTTCCATAATCAGGTTTTTCAAAGCCTGATAGAAGTTTTAATAAAATAGATTTTCCTGTATCATTGGCTCCAATAATGGCAACTAGAGAGCCCCTCTCTATTCCAAAAGTTAGGCCAGCAACAATAGTCTTATCATCGATTAATTTGCCAACTTTCTTTAGAGTGATACTTGCTTCCATATATTTAAATCTTAGTGTGCTTCATACCAATTATTTCCAACACCATAGTCAACAATTATTGGCACTCTTAACCGCATCGCTTGTTCCATAGAATTTACTACTATGGATATTAGTATATCCTCTTCATCTTCAGGAAACTCAAATAACAATTCATCATGTATTTGGAGAATCATTTTTGATTTAAGGTCTTCTTTTAAAAGTTTTTTATAGATATCTATCATAGCAATTTTTATTAGCTCAGCGGCAGACCCCTGAATTGGCATGTTTATAGCAATTCTTTCGGCTGCTTTTCTTCTCAGAGAGTTCTCACTATTAGCATCCCAAATAGGTCTACGGCGTCCAGATATGGTTTCTACATAGTTGTTTTTTCGAGCTTTTTCTAGTATACGGTCGATATAAGTCTTTATCCCAGAATACTGCTTAAAATACTCATCAATGATTTCTTGAGAAGCAACCCTAGATATTCCAAGCTCTTGGCTGATTCTGAATGCACCTGCCCCATACATAATACCAAAATTAACCACCTTGGCAGTTCTTCTCATTTCAGGAATAATGTCATCAAGCGAAACATTATATATCAAACTAGCGGTCCTAGAATGAATATCAATATTATTATTGAATGCCTTACATAGTTCTATATCCTCAGATAAATGAGCCATAACTCTCAATTCTATTTGAGAATAATCTGCCGATAACATTTTCCAATCACTTTGTTGTGCAGTGAAGGATTTTCTAATCTCGCGCCCTTCTTCAGTGCGAATAGGTATATTCTGAAAATTAGGACTTGTACTAGATAACCTTCCCGTTGCAGCAATCGTCTGGTTAAAAGTAGAATGAATTCTTTTTGTTTCTTTATTAATAGACATAGGTAATGCATCTATATAAGTGTTTTTCAGTTTATTGAGCTTTCGATATTCTAAAATGAGTTCTGGTAGATCATGCTCTTTTGCTAATTCTTTTAATATATTTTCAGCAGTAGATCTTTTTTTTATCTGACTTAATTTTAATTCATCAAACAATATTACAGCTAACTGCTGGGTGGAATTGATATTAAACTCAGAACCAGAGATTTTATAGATATCACCAACTAATATATCCAATCTCTCTCCCATATCTATTGCCATCTTACTCAATATTTTTTCTTCCACATATACACCCTCTTTTTCCATTTGCGTTAGAACATTGACCAACGGAATTTCAATCCGCTGAAAAAAGTCCATCTGATTATTTTCTTCCAAGCGAGGGATAAATAATTTAGCAAGCTGTAGTGCAATGTCAGCATCTTCTGAAGCATAAAATGCAACCTTGTCTAATGGAACCCTGTCCATAGTGATTTGGTCTTTTCCACTTCCTATCAAATCTTCAATTGGAACCATATTGTAATTAAGATATTCAATGCTCAAGGTATCAAGTTTATACGATCTTGCTGCAGGATTTAGAATATGAGCTGCAATCATTGTATCAAAATATATTCCGG
>CAJWMI010000073.1 GCA_913043185.1 uncultured Fidelibacterota bacterium
CAAATGTTACTACTGTCCTGTTGGTATCCTTACCAGAGTCGATATCAAGAATAGTTATCCCATCAACAGAGTTTATCTTATTTACTATATTATTAATCTTATTCTGATCTCTTCCCTCACTAAAGTTTGGGACACACTCAATTAATTGTTGCATTATTATATTCCTGTCGAAGCAATATTATTAAAATAGTATATTAAATATAATACACCCGCAAACAATAATATTAAACGTAATAAAGAGCCAGAAGATTTTTTTTTATGATATAGAAACCGTTTGAAATATGCCAAGATTTAACGCACTAAAAATTAAAAAATATTAAAATAAATAGATTAAAAATTGGGGTGATAATGAAAGAAAAAATATGAATATCCGTTACCATACTAAAAATAATAATAATAAATAAAACCCGCGGACCATGAACCCGCATTTTCCATACTATATCAGGCCCAAATTTATTTTCTAGAAAAGGTGACAATATTTGAGAACCATCCAGTGGTGACACTGGTAGAAGATTAAACACAGCAAGCGTTATATTAATCTGCATAAAAATAATAAAAAATGTTTTAATACTGTTTGATAAAAGATTCGTATCAAATAGTAATCGAAGCACCAAAGCAGCAATTATCGCCAAAATTATATTTGAAATTGGTCCCGCTGCCGCGACCTTCACCATATCCTGCCTCGGATTCTCTAAGTATCTAGGATCAACCGGCACAGGCTTTGCCCAGCCAAAACCCATAAGAAGTAAAGCTAGAGAACCTATTGGATCTAAATGTGACATTGGGTTCAGAGTTAATCTACCCATACGAGCAGCTGTGCTGTCACCAAGCCTATAGGCCATCCAGGCATGGGCAAACTCATGAAAAGACAATGAAAACACTAGCGCCGGTATCAATAAAACTATTATCTGAGGATCTATATTACTAAATATCATATTGGATATATTTTCAACGATTAAGCTCTTGGATGATGTTTATTATAGGATTCTCTAATTCTATTGGTATTCAATTGAGTATAAATCTGTGTAGTTGAAATATCAGCATGCCCTAACATATGTTGTACAAATAGAATATCGGCACCTTTATTTACTAAATGAGTTGCAAAAGAATGGCGAAAAGTATGAGGAGTAACTTTTTTTGATATGCCTGCAGCTTTGGACCATTTGTTGATTATCTTATTTACCATTGCCCTGGTTAATGCTCTACCATTTCGACTAATAAAGAATTCCATAGCTGCTCTACCTTTTAACAAATCCTTTCTATACTTATCTTTAAACTCGTACCAAATCTTTCTTGAACTAGCACTAATAGGGACAAGTCTTTCTTTAGAACCTTTACCTTTAATAATAATTAATCCCGGTCTTTTTTCGAGTTCTTTTTTATACTTTATATATGCTGGATGTTTTTTATTCAACTTTTTTGCTACTCCAGCTGAAATCTCAGCCATGTATCCATTATTATCTTTATAAGATATGATTTCATCATCAGGCATAGTAGGCTTTAGATATGGTTGCGCAACCTTTAACTCACAAAGTTCAGTAACTCTTAGACCACATGAATATAAAATTTCAACAATTGCATAATCTCGAAAATCAAGAGCACTATCTTTAGGAATCATACTAATAATTTTTTCTATTTCTTCTTTACTAAGTACTGTTGGCAGTGATTTCTTTTGTTTTGGCGTTTTTATTGATAGTGATGGGTTTTCTTTTAATATTTTTTCTCGAGAAAGAAACTGATGATATGATCTTACAGATGCAATCATTCTTGAAATGCTAGATGGGGCTAGTAAGATATCACTTAATAATCTTACATAGCCTCTTAGATGTCTTTGCTTAATATCATGTAATGTGTCTAAACCTTCTGTTTCATTAATATATGTCAGGTAACGTCTAACATCAGACTCGTAGGCATCAACTGTTTTTGGAGAAACATTAATCTCCACCCGTAGCATAGTTAGATAATCCTGCAGGTGGTCTATCATTATTATTTTAGTATAGATAATTCAATAAGACTACAAAGTATCTGACCAATCATAATATGAGATTCTTGAATTCTTTGTGTATTATCAGAAGGAACTTTTATAGTAACATCCGCTATCCCATCTAGACTTCCACCAGTCTTACCAGAAAAAGCGATCGTCTTTAATTTTTTGAATTTAGCTTGTTTTAGTGCATTAATTATATTTTCTGAATTACCACTTGTTGAAATACCTACTAAAACATCACCTTTTTCTCCAAGCCCTTGTACCTGACGAGAAAAAATTGAATCGAAGTCAGTATCATTAGACCATGCGGTTATAAAGGATGAATCAGTTGTCAGTGCTATTGAAGGTATAGGCATCCTATCATGATCTGACATTCCACCCATAAGTTCTGTAGCGAGATGTTGTGCGTCAGCCGCACTTCCACCATTACCACACCATAGAATTTTACCACCATCCTTGATTGATTCTATAAGTAACTGTGCTGCTTTTTCTATTGATTCAAGGCCATTTTTCACCATTTCATTTTTTATTTTGGCACTTTCTAAAATTTGATTCTTAATATTTTCTTTCATCATTTATATATACATCTTTTTTATAATTAACAATATTAATTACTATGAATAGAAGAAGAAAACTCTTCCATTAATTCTGCAGATTTTTCTATCGCCGAACCAATAACAACAAAAGAGGCTCCAGAATTAACTATACTGTTGGCATCTTCTGGCGTACAAATACCGCCACCAACAATCAATCCTATATTTATCTCATCTGCTACTTTTTTTACAACATCTTCTGGAATTTTATTTAATGCTCCACTACCGGCCTCAAGATATATCAGTTTCATTCCTAAAAACTGAGCGGCTAATGCATGTGACACAATCATATCTGGCCGGTTTGAAGGCAGAGGCTTTGTTCCGCTAACAACTTCCACTGACGTTGGTGCACCACCATCAATTAACAAATATCCAGTTGGTATCGTTTCTATTTCATAATCTTTAACAATTGGAGCCGCTATGACTTGTTCCCCTATGAGATAGTGAGAATTTCTGCCGGATATTAAGGACATAAATAACATTGCATCATAATGTTTGTTTATTTGGTTAACCCCACCAGGGAAAAGAATGACAGGTATTTCAGAAATTGATTTGATCCGCTCTACTCTTTTGTGATAGAGTCCATCCATCATGATACTACCACCAACAAATATTGCATCTACTCCATTTTGATTTGCCTTTTCAACCAATTTATCAATATTATTATCATTTTTTTTATCAGGATCGATAAGAACTATAAATCCTGCACCTTTTTTTTCAACACAATCATTTAACTTTGACAGGACACTCATTTATTCTATTAGCTTAGCATAATCCTGATAATCTAGAAAATTTTCTTTTTCTATTTTTTCATCAGATTTTATTTTAATTATCCATCCTTCTCCATAACAGTCTTGGTTCACTTTATCTGGAGAATCTTCTAAATGATTATTTATTTCAATTACGGTACCATTTACTGGCGCATAAAGCTCCGAAACAGTCTTTACAGCTTCGACCTCTCCAAAAGGCTCTCCAGCAATAATTTTATCACCAATATCTGGTAATTCTAAGAATATAATATCACCTAACTGACTTTGAGCAAAATCTGTAATACCTATTATTGTATCATCATTTTCATCATTTACCCATTCATGTTCTTCAGTATATAATAATTCCTTTGGTAAACTCAATGTTTTTTCCTCTCTATTTTACTCAGGTTTATAATTAAAATTTTCCAGAAATCCTGTATCAAATTTTCCAGAAATAAAATCAGCATTCTCCATTATTTTTTGATGATAGGGTATTGTGGTTTTTGGTCCTTCAATTATAGTTTCCTCCAGAGCCCTCTGCATTCTATTAATCGCTCTCTCTCTATTTTTTGCGTGCACTATTATTTTCCCTATCATCGAATCATAATGCGTTGGAATTACGTAACCAGTATATGCATGTGAGTCTACCCTCACTCCTTTACCGCCAGGCATATGAAAATTCGTAATTTTATTTGGTGATGGCATAAAATTATTTGACGGGTCTTCTGCATTTACCCTACACTCAATAGAATGACCTCTTAATTTATAATTAGGGTTGTAATCAGGACATTTTTCTCCAGCATGCACTCGGATTTGTTGTTTAATTAGATCAACTCCTGTAACCATCTCTGTTACAGGGTGCTCAACCTGTATTCGTGTATTCATCTCCATAAAATAATAATTCTTATCTTTATCCAATAAAAATTCTACCGTACCAACTCCAACATAGTCAATTGCTTTGGCACCAGCGATAGCAGCATTACCCATTTTTTTTCTTAAATTATGATCAACAGCAGGTGATGGTGATTCTTCAATCAACTTTTGATGTCTTCTTTGAATAGAACAGTCTCTTTCACCGAATTGAATTACCTTGCCCTTGTTATCAGCTAAAATTTGAATCTCTATATGCCTGGGTTTCTCAATAAATTTCTCTAAATAAAGATCTCCATTACCAAAACCACTCAATGCCTCCTGGTATGCAATCTCGTAGAGACTATTTAGTTCATTTTCTTCCTTGACCAAGCGCATACCTCTTCCCCCACCTCCAGCAGTTGCTTTCAGCATAATTGGATAGCCCATTTCATTTGCTAAGATTTTTGCTTCTTCAACATCAGCCAATACTCCTTCCCCACCAGGGATCACTGGTACACCCGCAGATTTCATAGTCTCTTTAGCTGTTGCCTTATCACCCATTAACTGTATCATTTTAGAATCTGGACCAATATAATGAAACCCATTTTCAGCACAAATCTTAGAAAATTCAGCTGATTCTGATAAAAATCCATATCCAGGATGAACAGCATCCGCATTCGTAATTTCCCCGGCAGCAATAATTCTAGGAATATTTAAATAACTTTCATTGCTAGAAGGAGGCCCTATACATACTGCTTCATCCGCGAACTTAACATGAAGAGATAATTCATCAGCCGTAGAATATATTGCAACTGTTTTTATACCTAGTTCGTGGCATGCTCGTATTACACGGAGAGCTATTTCACCACGATTAGCAATAAGAATTTTTTTATACATTATTATACTAGATTGGTTCTATATCGTATAAAGGCTGGTTGAACTCTACTGGATCGGAATTATTTACAAGAATCTTTTTTATCACTCCATTATGTTCGGATTCAATCTCATTCATAATCTTCATTGACTCAATTATACATAATACTTGACCAGATTTAATAGTATCACCTTCCTTTACATATGGTGGTTTATCCGGAGATTGAGAACTATAAAATACGCCAGGCATTGGTGATAGAATCGTTATTTTATTTTCTTCATCAAGATTTTGATTTTCTAAATTATCAGATGATGTAGATTGGATATCTTTTGTATTTATGGTTTTATCTGGTGAATTTGTGGTAACATTTGGTGAATTTTTCAATACACGAATTTTTTTTCCCCAGAATGTAACCTCGATCTCATTAACGTCTGAATTTTCTAATATATATATTATCTCTTTTAGCTTATCTTGCCACATAAATATATCCACTCCTTAATTATTTTTTGCTCTTTCAACATATTCACCACTTCTAGTATCGATCTTAATACGTTCTTCCTCATTGATAAAAAGAGGAACATTTAGCTCAAGCCCCGTTTCAACGGTAGCAGGTTTACTGGCACCGGTTGCCGTGTTACCCTTAAATCCTGGTTCAGTCTTGATAACTTCAAGAATCACATGTGCAGGCATTCTAATATCTAAGATTTCTTCATTATCAAAAATAATATCTACATTCATTCCCGCGATTAAATAGTATCTATTGTTAGCAACTATATTTTCATGTATCATTAATTGCTCATAGGTTTCATTATCCATAAAAACAAAATTCTCTCCATCAATATAAAGAAACTGCAGTTGCTTCGCTTCCACTCTGATAAATTCTAACCTGGCCCCAGCGTTAAAGGTGTGATCAATAATTTTACCACTTTGGATATCTTTTAGTTTTGTTCTAACAAATGCACCGCCTTTACCAGGCTTAACATGCTGAAATTCAATTACTTTCATTCTTTTTGATTTAAATAAGATTACGGCATTATTTCTTATATCTGCTGTTGTTGCCACAAAAACCTCTGTTTAATTATATCTTGATACATGTAAATATAAGACCACTATTTTACTCTTCAAATGTAGGCATATTTATATAAATTAATTCTATTGAGGAAAAAAATTATTTATCAAATTAATTACCTTATCTTTATCTATATCCATTTCATAAGGTTCTATAGACTGTTTAGCATATTTTACTAAATCTGCTTTAGATAAAAGATCTATCCACTGAGAAAAACTATTATCATTACAATCAAATAAATCCCTGTTTCCTATTATTTCCTCTGTGGTCATTTCAAGTGTCCTAATATATGTTGAATATTCGATGTATTCTCTGGTAATGTGAGACAATTCAGAGTAAAATTCTTTAGAAAATCCTTTCTTATTAAGAGCAGATAATCGGTCATTAGCAATCTCTATTGGTGATTTTATTATTGAATAACTATTTTTTGGATATATATACTTTATTCTTTTTCTCAGAACCCAAATAATTGCTGAAACAATTACCAAACATAAAATTATAAGTAAAATCTCTCTATATGGTATTACTCCCTTAACTGCGATCGGGCCTTTTACAGGTCTAGCAGTCACCTCATTTAATGATTCTAGAACCGACACTATATCTATTGCTACTTTTTCAATTTCGATATCATGATCAACGTTTCCTTGGAGGTCTAAAACATTAACATAATATGAAGGTGTATAAAATCTTCCTGTATCCCAAAACGCAATTTCGATAATTCTTCCTATAACAAGCTCATCATTAAAAATTAATCTTTGAGAATATATAGATATGGAATCACCTTTAAGATTTAGTTCAGGAAATTCTAGTTTTTGATTTTGTTGTGAACCTTTTCCCTTTATTTCCCAGGTGATAATATCACCGATACTAGCTTTAGATGTATCTAATTCGGACGTAATATAAATTGATTGGGAAAGGACTGATGAATATAAAAAAACTAAATAAAAAAATATTATTTGCAAGATTAATATTTTTTACCTCTTCTTTTGAAAAATTTCATCAAAGGATCGACATAATCCTCAGTTGTTGATATTGATATAATATCTAGTCCAATTTTTGCTGATTGTTTTTCTAGATCAACTAGCGATTTAATATTATTGTTATTCATCTGTTTAAGATCTGGCTCGAAAGAAGTATCTATCCAAAACATTGAACCAGTTTCGGGGTCTTCCACTTTTATCATTCCAATATCTGGAAGATTAATCTCATAAGGATCATATATTTTTATCCCAATTAGATCATGCTTACGATTCGCAATTTTAATTGAATTCCAAAATTTATTATCTAGAAAATCAGATAGAAGAAAAACGACACATCTCCTCTTAGACACTTTCATTAAGAACTCAAGAGCATCCTTTATTGAACTACCATTTCCATTTGGCTTTGTATATAATAATTCTCGGATTACTCTTAACACATGTGATTTTCCTTTCTTAGGCGGCACATATTTAACCACCTCATCGGAAAAAAGAATAAGGCCTACCTTATCATTATTTTTTATTGCAGAAAAACCAAGTACGCTGGCTATTTCTGCACCAATATTCTTCTTTAATTGAAATTCAGAACCAAATGCTCCCGATGCAGATATATCAACAATTAAGAAAACAGTGAGTTCTCTTTCTTCTTCAAATACTTTGATAAATGGATTACCTGACCTTGCGGTAACATTCCAATCAATAAGCCTGATATCATCACCAGGTTGGTACTCTCGAACTTCTGAGAACGTCATCCCTCGTCCTTTAAATACTGAGTGATATTCACCACCAAAAAAATTATTTACTAGACCTCGAGTTTGAATTTCTATTCGTTTAACTTTTTTTAGTATTTCTCGGGGTATCATTATAGTTTACGGAACCTCTATTTTTTCAAACAATCTGTTGATTACTTCTTCAGTATTCAGTTCTT
>CAJWMI010000074.1 GCA_913043185.1 uncultured Fidelibacterota bacterium
TAAATTTTGTATTATTTCATTAATACCATTTTCTTAGTAAATACTTTTCCACCAGCCGTTAACCTATAGAAATACATACCCGCGCTTAATGGGCTCCCACTGTCATCTACACCATACCATGCACTTGCTTTTCTACCAGCAGTCTCATAATTATTTACTAAAGTTTTTACTTTTCTACCTACAATATTATAGACAGAGAGATTTACCTGACCATCTCCAGCTAAATCATATGTTATAAATGTTACTGGGTTGAAAGGGTTTGGAAAGTTTGAGTTTAGCCCATATTTATCTGGTAAAGTAGACCCTAAATCGCTAGACAGCATTGTAGTATTAAACAAACCCATACCCTCTGAGGTAGCTGTGATTGCATTTGCACCAGCATCACCTCCACTTACTTCTTCAAAAAACATTAAAACATTTGGATTATCGATATCCTGGTTCATTTGAACATTTACTTTTATAATTCCTCCACTACCAGGAGGAACACCTCCAGCAAAATCATAACCTAGAAAATAGAAATTTTCTCCATCGGAATCCTCGCCTGAGCTACCGTCAATGACACCATTTGAAAAACGATCTAAGGCTTCAACAGAAGTAACTGTTAAATATTCAGGTACGTCAGCGATCTCAAAAGACATGGTCCCAACTGTCTCTGTATTGTTCATATGCACCTCGAAAGAGCCTGTTCCTCCTGATGTAAGCTCGCCCATGACATTTTGAATACTATAAGAAACTGGCGGCAGTCCAATGTATACCTCTGATGGCAAGCCAACGGAGACCATAGGATTATTATAGGAATCAGAAACAACCATATCGCCATAGGAAATATCAACAGTAAATGCCTCTGGAGATCCAGGAAGGATATCTAGCAAGACCTCTCCAAGGTACCAGTATCCTGGAGGAATAGGATTACTAAGGGTATTATCAAAAAGTAATAAGGTAAACGTATTACCAATATGTTGGGATGATACAGACCATGTGCTAAAATCAATAAGGTCAGTTATCTGCATACCGCTTCCAGTTAAGAACGGAGGATCAGGAATAAAATCTACTTGAACACCATAGACAGGCTGCGTATTAATAAGACATAATGACGAGGTCATCTGGGTGCCTGGCTCTGCATAACCATCCGTCAGCATTAGATATTGCGTCTCAATCATGACCTCATATGTCGCTGGCTCTGCTGTCCAGTTCAATTGGACGGGAGGCGAACTAATATCCTGAATCTGAACATCTGTCATTGTCAGTGTAACAGTCTGTGCCTGGTCTGCTAATGGTCTTACCACAACTCTGCAAACTGGCCCATCACCGGGCTCTAACGGATCAGCACCAGCTAGAGGACCAAATCCAGCTATCGAAATTTTCCCATTATCATCAAGAACCGATAAGGACCAACCAGCTGTTCTATCAGTTGGCAAAATATTTTCACCAGTCAAAACATCAGGAAAATCTTCTATCTCAAAAAATAATCCACCAAGCAGGCTCTCATTGTTAACAGAAATATCTATCGTATCTGTCTGGCCTGTCAAAGAACCACCGTCACTCATATAACACTCTATCCATTCAACAGGACCAGCACTTACAATGTTTGTAGGCACAGACTCTGAACCATCTGGATAGATAGCGGTAACATAATAATAGTAAGTGGTACTATTTACTACATCAAAATCGGTATATGTTGTAGTATTTCCATCTAACTCAACAATTTCTTCAAAGCCTGTCGTGGCACTGAAAGATTTATAAATTTTGTAAGAATCAATGTCCACAGGTCGGTTATTATTTAAAACAATTGGATTCTCAATATCAATTCTATCAGTGAAAGGAATGCCTCCTCCATATTTGGTAATCACATCTTCTTTAGGTGCTGTTATTACCCACTCTCCTATTTCTGTTAAATTATAGTGAATTAAACGATCTGTATTTCTAGAAGTAAATGAAATAGAAACATCATCCACAGCCCAGCCCGATGCCCAGACTGCGTTATCGTTTGCATGGAATAATATATAAAGATTATCGCCGGTAAGATAGGGTCCAAGATCAACAGTCTCGGTTACCCATTCAGTAGCAGGATTAAGCTGATAGACTTCAGTAAAGTTTACACCGTCTTCGCTAACGCCTATAGATGCACTCTGGCTGTAGGCTCCATCAAAATAAGAAGCGAAACTTAGTAGCACAGCCTCAGCTCCACTAACGTTAAACTCTGGCGTAACCATATAGTCAACTGAACCATCATCATTTGCAGCATCATCATTTGCACACATATAAGTTGTATGAACTGGAACAGTCCAGAAATCGCTAGTACAATCTGTCGTGAGATACCACCCCTGCGATGAGTTTGTAGTTAAGGTCCAATCGTCAGGAATACCAGCCTCAAAATCCTCTGAAATATTATCTGGAATTGGTCCAGAAGGGGGATCCCAGGTCAATGTAACTTGTGCATCTTGGCCATCGATAGCCTGAAGATTTGAGGGCTCCTCAATATAACCTGGATAAACAATTACAGTCGCAGAGTCAGCAGAAGCGATCCAATAATTACCGCCGATACCATCAGTCACTACGACGTTTTCCACAAAAATCGATACAGAATCCGCATAGGCATTATTGTGCACCTCAAAGGTTGCAGTTAGAACTGAACCAGCTCCTGGATCTATATTCGCATTATCAGTACTGTATATCACGATCCGTGAGTATGCATCATTATCTACATTATTAAAATCAACTGAAAATCCAGTCGTTCTTTCTGTTGTAGCTAAAGAAACTAGATCTAAATAATTAGGACTATCCTTTAAATCAAACTGGAGCCCACCAACAGCACCACTATTGGTTATGCTAAAATCGATTTCAACAGTTTCTTGTACATCAGCAGTTGCTGTTGAACCACTAAGGTAGATTACATCACCAATGGTAAGATTACCATTAGAGGATTGAGCTGAGACTATAGCTCCGTCTTCATCACTAACAATTAGGTTGCTAATGTTAATCCCTAGAACAGCAGAAAGTACCGTTGAGCCACTGAAATGAAGATTGAGTATAGAGCCACTAGCTCCACTGCTGATTCCATCAGGCCCTGAGCCATTATAAAAAACAACTCTTGAGCTACCATTATTTAATGAATTATAGTCAGCGGAAAAGCTAGAACCTATTCCTACAGGAGAAACACCTGAAAGCATCACCATGGATGGTTCTACAGACACATCAAACTGCATACCGCCTACGGTACTATTTGGGTTTGATAGCATAACTGTCACAACTATATCATCTGTATATCCAGCAAAAGAAGTATCAACCACCATTATAGAAACATCCTGAGCATGGGCAACCGTGGCTACTAAAGCAACCGATAAAAATATTTTTTTCATTGTCTTTATCATCGACACTATTCCTCCAATATTGTCTCTCAATCAGATTATTCAGTCGCGCAAAAGAAAAGAACGACCATAGTCAGACGTATAACTTAAATCACCAACCCTGAAAATAGTAAATATTCTTCATCAAGTCACTGATATTTTATTTTCCAAGCGCTCCTTTAATATCGGAAAGCAAGTCTTCAATATGTTCAACCCCAACTGCTAAGCGAAGAAGCTCTGGAACCAAGTTCATTTCGGATTTTACATCTTTCGGAACATCTGCATGTGTCATAAAATATGGAACAGACATCAGACTCTCCACTCCGCCTAAACTCTCTGCAAGAGAAAAAAGTTTTATCTTTGATAAGAAAGAGTCAAGGTTCCATTTTGAGTCAAAGACCACAGAGATCATGCTCCCAAACAGTATTTCTCCATGTGGATTAATCTGCTGTTTCCTTGCAATATCATATTGAGGATGTGAAGCCAGACCAGGATAAATAGTTTTAGTGATACTATCATGACTGTCAAAGTACTTTGCTAATACCATCGCATTATCCGAGGCTTTTTGTACTCGCATAGACATTGTTTTTACACTTCGCAGTAATAACCACGAGTCAAACGGACTGGGCACTGCTCCACCAGATTTTTGAATAAAATGTAGCCTCTCGGCTAAAGCTTCATCTTTCGCTACTAATACACCTCCAAGAACATCGCTATGACCACTAATAAATTTGGTGGAGCTATGCATTACACAGTCTGCTCCATATTCAAGAGGCCTCTGGCCATATGAACTCATAAATGTATTATCCACAGCAAGTTTAATCTTTGACTCATTACATATCGCTGATACTTCCTGTATATCTGTAATCTCTAGCATAGGATTAGTAGGGGTCTCAATAAACACCCACTTTGTATCCGGTTTGATCTTTTGTTTGATATTTTCAACATTGGTTGTGTCAACAAAATCAAAATCAATGCCGTGATATTTAAGCACCTGGGTTGCCATACGATAGGTGCCTCCATATACGTTCCTGGAAACAATTACATGGTCTCCTTTTTTCAGTCCCTGAAACAAGGCCGTTGTTGCTGCCATTCCGCTGGCAAATGCTATCGCATCACATCCACCTTCTAACGCAGCAATATTTTTTTCTAGCCTTGTTCTAGTAGGATTACCTCCTCTTGAGTAATCATATCCTTTATTTTTTCCGATACCATCCTGTGCATAGGTAGAGGTTAGATGTATAGATGGTGAAATAGATCCGGTAACAGCATCTGGCTCATTTCCAGTGTGTATCGCGATTGTTTCAAATTTTTTCTTCTTTGCCATGGTCTTATACCTGTGTATATCCTTGTTTTAAATATTGCTGTAGCTTTTTGTACTTAATCTGTACTTTTTCTCCGCTCGGTGATTGTACAAATATTTTTTCATTTCTTCCTATCTTTTTATCTGCTACTATGGGTTTACTTACTCCTTTTTGAGAGGGTTGATTTTGCTGCTGGCCAGAGAAACCCATTCCCGTTGTATCTTGGTGTTCTACTTTTATATTTCGAACTCCACCAGTATTTAACTGCGGTGCCTGGTCCATTCCCTGGAGCTGCGTGCGAAACATTCTTTGTACTGTAACAGCATTCATATCAAGCATCATCTCTTTAAACATCCCAAACCCCTCAGACTTATACTCGAGAAGTGGATTTTTTTGACCATAGGCTCTGAGGTTTATTCCTTCTCTCAATTGATCCATTGCATACAAGTGATCTTTCCATTTTTCATCAATCGTACGCAGGATTACAAACCTTTCAAACCCTCGAATTACCTCCTCTGGGACTAAAGATTCTCTGACCTTATATACTGACTCTGCTTCGTGGCTGACCCAGTCTATCACATCGTCTGAGCTAATATCTTCTCTTCCAGCATCTTCAATTAATTTTTGGTGGCTGATATCTACTAAAAGATGTGACGAAAGATTCTGTCTTAAAGAGTCCCAGTCCCAATCAGCTAAAGACTCAGTCTCTGACTGTTCCTCTATCTCATCAACTATATAATCTTCTATAATCTGCGCTACAGTGTCTCTCATGTTCTTACCAGATAGTGCTTGATTTCTTATGTCATAGACTACTTGCCTCTGCTGGTTCATAACATCATCATACTCAAGAAGATGTTTTCTAACACCAAAATTGCGTACTTCTACCTTCTGTTGCGCTGAGCTTATTGCCCTGGTGATCATTCCCGCAGTAATAACCTCACCCTCTTCTATCCCCATCCTGTCCATAATGCTTGCTACTTTATCTGATCCAAATAACCTCATTAAATCATCTTCAAGTGATAGATAAAATACAGATGACCCAGGATCTCCTTGTCGCCCTGACCTTCCTCTTAATTGTAAATCTATTCTCCTTGAGTCATGCCTCTCAGTGCCTAAAATATGAAGGCCGCCAGCCTCCTTAACCCCTTCACCAAGTTTAATATCTGTTCCTCTACCAGCCATATTCGTAGCAATTGTAACAGCGCCTCTTTGACCGGCCCTTGCAACAACTTCTGCCTCTTTCTGATGTTGTTTGGCGTTTAAAACACTGTGGGGAATATTTTTTCTTTTAAGCATTCTTGACAAAAGTTCGGATGTTTCTACGGCAATCGTTCCAACTAGTACTGGTTGACCGCGGTGATGCGCATCGGCTATTTCATCAATAACTGCGTTGTATTTTTCTCTTTTTGTTTTATACACTAAATCATCGCTATCATTCCTTATAATATCACGGTGCGTAGGAATAACAACCACATCTAAACCATAGATAGAGCCTAATTCTTCTGCCTCTGTTTCCGCTGTTCCGGTCATACCTGATAATTTGTCATATTGCCTAAAATAATTTTGTATTGTGATCGTGGCTAATGTTTGGGTTTCTCTTTCTATCTTGACATTTTCTTTTGCCTCTAAAGCCTGATGAAGCCCATCTGAGTACCTTCTTCCTGCTAAAATTCGTCCAGTAAATTCATCTACAATTAAAACTTTCCCATCTTGCACAACATATTCTACATCTTTATCATACATAGTAAATGCTCTTAGAAGCTGATTGAAATTGTGAATCTTACCACTTCTTTCCGCATGGAGCTGGTGAGCTTTCTCTTTTTCTATTTCACGCTCATTATCTTTTAGATCTGTTTTTTCATCAACCTCTAACAGCATCTCTCCTAAGTCAGGGATAATAAAGGTCTCAGGATTATCAGGAGCCAAAACATTTCTTCCTTTTTCTGTTATATCTATTACATGCGATTTTTCATCAATAGAAAAATATAGATCATCATCTACCTCATGTAATTTTTTATCTCTTAAATAAACCGACTCTATACTTTGGGATAACTTTAGGGTTCCTGGTTCTTGAAATATTTTCATAACCTGCGGGTGCTTCGGGAGACCGCGTTTTGCCTGAAGTAATTTCAATCCTGCCTGTTCTTCATCTGTCTCTAATATTTCTTTTACATTTTTTACTAGTTCAGACACTAAAACATTCTGTTTTTTTACTAGCCTTTGTACATCTGGTTTTAGTCTAACAAATGTATCGTCGATAGGTGTATCAACAGCACCAGATATAATTAATGGGGTACGTGCCTCATCAATAAGTACGCTGTCTACCTCATCAACAACGGCAAAGGCATGCCCTCTTTGACATAGTTCATCTGGATGCAATGCCATATTGTCTCTTAAATAGTCAAATCCAAATTCATTATTTGTTCCATATGTGATATCACAGCCATACATCTCCCGTCGCTGTCTATTATCCATTGAGTTCAATATGAACCCCACTGTTAGGCCTAGCCTCCTGTATACCTCGCCCATCCACTCAGCATCCCTCTGGGCTAAATAGTCATTTACTGTGATTACATGAACGCCTCTACCGGTGAGAGCATTTAGATATATCGGCATAGTCGCAACTAATGTCTTACCCTCTCCCGTTTTCATTTCAGAAACATTACCATTGTGTAATATAATAGCACCGAGTAATTGGACATCATAAGGAATCATGTTCCACTCTGCCTGTTGTCCTGAAATTCGCCAAGACTGTCCTATCATCCTCCGACAGGTCTCTTTTACCATGGCAAAAGCTTCAACCATACTATCATCTAATGCCTTCTGCTCTGCTTGTAAAATGATTTTCTTTATTACCGAGCTATCCGCATCTTTATCCAATTCACTTTTTACTTGGCTTATAGCATCTTCAACAAATTGCTTTAGCTGTGCTGTTCTATCGATTAGATCTTGATCAGATTTAGAATGTAAACTTTCGCAAAGCTCATTTATCTGACCAACCAGCGGCAAAAGCTTTTTTATCTTTCGCTGGGAGCTAGTACCAAAAAGTTTCTTTAAAAACATCTACTCTTTATTGTTATAATTTTTATATATCGTATCAAGAATACCGTTAACAAAGCTTGAGCTTTCTTCTGTGCTAAAGACTTTAGCTATTTCTACCATCTCGCTTATTGAAACCTTTGGCGGAACGTCATCCATATGATATATCTCACTGACACCCATTCTTAACAATATTTTATCGACAATTGCAACTCGACTATATTCCCAATTCTCTAGACATTTGCATATTAATTCATCTGCCCAAGATTTATTTTCAATCACACAGAAAAATAATTGATGCATATA
>CAJWMI010000075.1 GCA_913043185.1 uncultured Fidelibacterota bacterium
ATATTATTACCACCGCCATAAACCGTAGAATTGTTCAATGGCATCCCATCAACAACGATTAAGGGTTGAAAAGATCCGGAAATAGTGTTAGCACCCCGGATTTTTATTGTTGTGGATGCTCCTGGATCTCCGGCCACTGCATTGACACTTATATTGGACGCTTTTGCCGCGAGTGAATTTCCTATTAAGGCCTCACCTGAACGAGTCATATCCTCCGCTGACACAGAAACGCTTGAGGAACCCAGCTCATCACGATTGGCCGTAAAGCCCAAAGCGGTTACACTAACAGCCTTCATTCCAATAGCATCAACAGCTAAAGAAAAATTGTGGGCAACAGAACCACCGACAGGTACATCCACTGATGCAGAGGAACTCTTATAGCCAATATAGCTGGCCGTGACCATAACGGTAGTCCCTTCTACTGCTCCCGATGGAATACTTATTGCATAAGACCCATCCGCTCCAGAGGCTGTACCATAGGATGTGCCTTCAACAGTTATATTTGCACCGGCTAATGGATTCCCAGATTCATCTGAAATAGAACCATCAATTGTGGACTGCGATAGAACAAGGTTGTTAAAAACAAATACAATAATAAAATAACAGTATCTTTTTTTCATTTGATAACTCCTTATTATTTAATGTCTTTTGTGAAAAAGCTTTGGCGAATAGTAATTATAGCTAAACACTTTCGTCGCTAATATAAAAACTTTTAAATATTTTACAAAATGTAATATTCTTTATTATTATCCTAATTCAATATCCTTTATATACTTATATAGAGTTGGTCGTGTGATTGCCAATAATTCGCTTAGAATGCTCACCGAGCCTCTTTTTTTGATATGGCCTCTTTTAATCATTATGGAAACCACATTCAATTTATCTTTTTTGGTCAGCACCTTTCCCTGTAATCTATTGGCAATAATATATTTATTTAATTCTTGTTCAAGCTCGTCTCTGACATCCCACATAAAAAACTGTTCTTGCTTTGGAAAATCATCCAACTTGCTTGTGTTGGTTTTGGTAAAGGTATTAAAAAAATCCTGAATATTTTCAAATGGACTAAGATCAAAATTGAAAGCTATTGACCCTATTATTTTATTACGTTCATCTCTAATCGTTAGGGATGATGATTTCATTTTTGATCCGGATGGACTTTTATTTTCATAATTCACTATTTTATCGGGAAGCTCATTTGCTAGCTTTTTATAACCAATATCAGATGTACCATCACCGATTTTACGTCCTGTGATATGGCTGTTGAAAATAGCTATAATTGAATGCTTCGGTTCTCTGAGGTCATGAATTATTACCTCTAAGTAAGGGGAAAACTTTTCAGAAATTATTTCTCCTACCCTGATATAATGGTTAAAGATCTGATCGTTTATGGTTTTTAGGTTTTTCACACTCATTATTTCAATCCTAGAAACACAAATTTAGAATCTGAAAAATTGTATTGAACATTGACGATATATCTAACAAAATACTTCCTGTTCAATGTGGTCAATTAGCTTGTCGTTACCAAATCGAACCAAATCTGTTGTTGGCATTTGATATTTGGCACCTATTTTTTTAATTTCTTTTAAAGCTAATTCCTCATCCATTTTATATGTTAAAAGGTTAATTCCAAGGAATTGAGATGGCCTGAAATGCTTCATTAGTGAAAGATGTAAACCCATAACATCACCGATAGAAACCATTTTATTATTTGAAACATCTAACGTTCGACCTGGCTCATCAGTCATAATCATATAGTCAGGCATTGAGCCATACATAAGGCCCAATGTAACTCCTGCATAATATTGATTAGTAAGCGCTCCCTGGCCTTCCACAATAATTAAATCCATTTGATCATTAACTAAATCCAAAGCATGTTCTAGTTCACCACCCATAAAGTCGGACACTACAGCATCGATAGCCACTCCATTCCCCGCCAACATTATTCCGGTCTGTCCTGTTCCTATAAATTTTACATTTTTTCCTCGCTTTTTTAGACGCTCTGAGATTTCCCAGCCAGTAGTCATTTTACCTGTGTTACAATCTGTACCAACTATAAGCATTACTTTTGTCTTACGCTTTTTCCAAGTCCCTTTAGGGAAATGGGGTGGATCTGGCGGACAACGAATGTCATTGATATTGACAGATTTCTTTTTTGCTAGAGTGGCAAGTTCAGGATCCTCATTCAAAAACTGGTGCATACCATTATATATATCACAACCGCATTCTATTGCAGCAGTAATTTCTTTGCGATACGCCTCACTTATTCTTCCGCCCTGAGATGAACTACCAATTACCAAGGCATTAGGAGAATAATCCTTTGCCTCATTAAAATTGGAGACAACAGGAATTTCCCCACCATATCCTAATACGTTCTGCGCGGTTTGGCCGGATCTGTCGGGATCAATCACGCAACAAACATCTTGAGGTCGATAGCGGATTAACATATTACCCGTTTTATTTGATATATAGTCAAAAGAACCTGGGCATAGGATAGCAAAACTGGGCATAAAATATTATCTTTATAATATATGATATATTATGTATATAATTTAACATAATGTTAAATATTTAATACAGGAAAATTTTACCAATAATCTTTGTTTTGTGATATTTTAATTCAGTCGCGGTAATTAAGCGGAGGGTCACGGTCTCCTAAAAGAGGATAGTAATTAAATTTTGGCCCACGTTTATCTTGGATTGTTTTCCAAGCTTCTTCTACGATTATAGGATTTTGAAATACATCAATGCAACTCAAGGCCAGCGTTTTTGCTGCATTT
Organism: uncultured Fidelibacterota bacterium; assembly: GCA_913043185.1. Next base: position 2,778 of record CAJWMI010000075.1, read on the forward strand.
AGCATTCCTTTATGCCCAATACTCATGCCTCCACATGCGACTGCCTGCCACGAATGAGCTGGAGTGCCAGGCACCCACGTTGCAGTCCTAAACCCTACTGTTGGCACAACCCATGAGATACCACCAACATCTGTAGAACCTCGCCCTATTTTCTCTTCAAAAGGTTGAATATTTTTTTCACTTCCAAGGTCCCGATTTGGATTACTAAGAGTAGAACGCAAGGATTTTGCAAATATTGTTTCTTCTTTATTGTAATAAACGCCGCCAACCTGACTCAGTTTTTCAAAAATTAATCTAGCAAGTGGTAAATTAGTTAGGAGTGGTCGATTCGCATGCATTACCTCATACTTAAGGGTCGTTTCAGTGCCAATAGCTGCAGCTTCTGCTACTTTGATTATTCTTGCCCAGATTTTTTCCAATTCATCTACATCAGGGTGTCTAGCGTAATAGTAAACCTCGGCATACTCCGGAACAATATTTGGCGCAGCGCCGCCCTCTGTTATTATATAATGAATCCTCGCAGGCTCTGGCAAATGCTCTCTCATTAGATTAACCATAAAATTCATGCTCTCAACTGCATCAAGTGCAGATCTGCCCTTTTCTGGAGCTGCGGCAGCGTGAGCGGCAATACCGTAAAACCTAAATTTAGCGGATTTATTTGCGAGAGATGAAGCGGGACTAGCATCATTTCTATCAGAAGGATGCCAATGCATTACAATATCAACATCATCAAAAAGGCCTGCCCGAACCATATACACTTTACCGGATCCTCCTTCTTCGGCTGGTGTGCCATATAAACGGATTGTCCCTGTTGTTCCAGTCTCGATAAGCCAGTTTTTCACTGCTACAGCAGCAGCGATAGATCCAGCTCCGAATAAATGATGGCCACAGGCATGACCCGGCATTCCTTCTTTTATAATCTTACGTTCAGGTTTTGCGTCCTGTGAGAGACCGGGAAGCGCGTCCATTTCAGCCAAAATTGCTATTATTGGTTTACCCGATCCATAGCTTGCTATAAAAGCAGTGGGTATTTCAGCGACCCCAGAATCAATGGAAAAATTTTCTTGCTCTAGGTGAGACTGCATTAACTTACTTGTTTCTTTTTCCTGATATCCTAATTCTGCTAGTGACCATATAGTCTTAGACATGGCTGCATAGTCTTCACTCTTACTATCTAAAAACCGTATAACACTATCAGATGCCAAACCATTTTCAATTAATAGAATAATAAAAATAATTATATAAAATATTGGCTTAAACATATTTTATCTATATTTATAACATAAGTTAACAAAGGATATTGAATCTAAAATATTTTATTTATTATCACTATCTGGATACCGAATTAGTTCAAAGACATTTTCATCAAGGCCTTCAATATATAAAAATTCTGATCCATCTCGATGTGTACCCGGGTTCCCATGTTCTTCAATATTATCACACTTTATTGCTACATGAGGAGGATGTTGGTTTGGTAGGACTAGTGCAATTTTCATATTTTTAAATTCTAACATTGCCCAAGATTCATCCTGATATTTTACCTTACACTTAAACTTTTTGACAAACCACGATACAGAATTATTAATATTTTTTGTCTGTAAGGCGATGTGATCTATCTTATCCATTATTGATACGTATCATGTTAATCTTATTAAGAATCTTTGTAAAAAGAAAACCAGGGTCGATCTCAAACCATCTTGAAGAGAAATTAATAGATTTAGGCTTCCAATGATGATTATTTTGAAACAATTCACCCATCATTAAAAAATCAAATGGTAGTGTATTCTTTGATTTATCATTTGTTTTTTTATGGTTGACGTATCCATAACGGTGACCACACCAGTTAACGATAGAGCCATGCAGTGGCCCCATCACAAAATGAATCGGTAAGAGCATATACTGCCAAGTTGAGGTTGAATAAGTCACATATACTAAAGTATAAAAAGCGATAAAAAACACTCTGGTTATCCAGTGGTCAGAGAATTTTTCTAGAGACTCCCATCGGGGTACATTATAATCATATTTTGAATAGTCTTTTTTATCCCTTCTTATTGACTCATAGTGCTTAACTGTATTGACATTAAGCATAATGATATTCTTTGAATATTCTGGAGAGTGTGGATCTTTTTCTGTATCACTATACTTGTGATGACGACGATGAAGAATCGCATAGGCTCTTGGATTTAAAAAAGAAGACCCCTGCACAAGAAATGTAAGAAAGAAAAAAATTCTTTCCCAAAACTTGGACATGGTAAACATTTGATGAGAGGCATAGCGGTGTAAAAATATTGTCTGAAAGAATAATGATGAATACCAGTGAATCACAAAAATAATAACAATGACCATAATTAAAAGCTACACTCTAATTTCCTGGTTTTACAAACCTATAATGAGAGACGCCCCACTCTCTACCATAATCGTATCCAAAAAGAACCTCACAGGCCATAAAAAATATTCTCCATCTTTGGAACCATATCGACGCTTGATCTTTTCCATACGATTCATTAAAAATTTCAATTATTTCATTTCTACGTGAATCCATTTTATTTAGCCAAGCGATTGAGGTCTGCTCGTAGTGTGAACCACTGATGCGCCAGCTAGATTCAATCCTTAGATCATTCTGAAAATAAAGCAATAGCTGATGAGAAGGCATTATGCCGCCACTGAAAAAATTTCTTCCCATCCAGTCACCTTCGCCTTCTTCAGTGAACGGATATACCAGTGTTTTATGGGAAAAAATATGAATAAATAATTTACCTCCCGGCTTTAGCCAGCCAGCAACTCTATTTAGTAATCGCTCATAGTTTCTCATGTGCTCAAACATCTCAATGGACACTACCCTATCAAATGAATCATCAATTGAAAATACATTCATATCAGCAGTGATCACACAAACATTCTCCAATGCTCTTTCTTTACATTTGGATTCAATGAACTTCCTCTGGTCTTTTGAATTGCTCACAGCAGTAATAGAACATTTTGGGTAATTTTCTGCCATAAAAAGAGTTAAAGATCCCCAGCCACAGCCTAGCTCGAGGATATTTTGACCATCTACGATCTCTGCTCTTTGAGAACTAAGTTTTAACATCTCATATTCCGAACCATCTAGCGTGTTTACTCCATCAGGCCAATATCCAGAACTATATTTTAAATGCTTGCCTAAAACGTTCTCAAAAAATAATGGTGGAACCTCATAGTGCTGCTCGTTTGCTTTGTCAGGCACATATGCTATCGGACTGTCTTTCATTTTATGGACCCAGCTTTGGTGATGTTCCTCAATGCTAGAGACGCTTCTAGTTTTAGACCAGATAATCCTCTCTTTTTGCATCCTCCTGATTCCACTCCGGATAAAAAAATCAGGCATGTAGCCGTTTTCTGCCATAGATATAAGACTTTTTATCATATTAATATTTTATAGAAAAGTTAGTAGTCTATTTGTATGTCTTTGTTTTTCGGCTTTGCCATTACTATTTGCACATCTCCAATGAAGCGTTCTCTAAAGCCGGCTTCGCAGTATATGAAATAATATTCCCATATACGTAGAAACTCATCACTGAAACCCATATCCTTGATTGAAGGTAAAACACTAATATAATTTTCCCTCCACAGTCTTAAAGTTTCTGCATAGTGTTTTGTAATATCTTCAAAATGGACCATGGAAAGGTCTGTGAATTCTTTGACTGTAGATAAAACATGATTGACAGAAATAAGATTGGAACCAGGGAAAATATACTTTTTGATAAAATCTACAGTATTGAGATGGTTATTAAATCCCCGCTCATGATATGTTATCCCTTGAAAGGCCATTAAGCCATCCGGCTTCAGAAGGCCTGAACAAACTTTGAAAAACTTCTGAATGTAATTATAGCCCACAGCTTCAATCATTTCAATCGAAACAAGCTTATCAAACTGACCCATTAGTTCCCTGTAATCATTTTTTAATAAGGTTATCTTATCTTGTAAATTTTCTTTTTCAATTAATTTGGTGACATAGTCAAACTGCTCTTCAGATATTGTAGTTGTTGTGATCGTGCAACCATAATTTTTCACAGCATGTACTGCAAAACTACCCCAGCCGGTACCTATTTCTATAACATGATCACTGGCTTTAAGATCTAGCTTACGACAAATACGATCCAACTTTTCTATAGAAGCATCATACAATGATAAATCTTTTGGCTCAAAAACAGCACAAGAGTATGTCATGCTTTTGTCTAACCATTTTTGAAAAAATTCATTGCTAAGATCATAGTGGGCAACAATATTATCCTTACTTCCTGATAAAGTATTTTTCCGAGATCTATGGATTAACCTGTTGATTGGACTTAGCAGTTTTGCAATTCCTCCATCAAGAGATTTTTGGAGGTCTCGGTTTTTAATAACTATTTGGATTAGCCTTACTATATCATCAGCGTCCCAATAACCAGCAGCATATGCTTCAGCAACTCCAACCTCACCGCCACTTCCGGCTAATACATAAAACTCGCTTGAAAATATAGTAACCTCTGTTTTTAATGAATCAGTTTCATCGCCAAAAATTATTCTGGATCCATCTTCATTCAATATAATACACCCATGGTTAATCTTGGAAAATTGAGCATGAAGTATTTTTTTAAATACTCTTACCAATAT
>CAJWMI010000076.1 GCA_913043185.1 uncultured Fidelibacterota bacterium
GTGTAGACCTTTAAATATGAAACTGGGTTTAGGAAGAAAATATGCCACTTGTACCATCATACATAAAAAAACTTGAACGGTATAAACCAGGAAAATCTGTACAGCTAGCTAAATCCGAAAGCAGTGATGAGCGTGTGGATTATATAAAATTATCTTCCAATGAAAACCCTCTAGGGTCAAGCCCAATGGCAATAGAGGCCTTAAAAAAAACATGCGATAATCTAAACCGATACCCGGATGCTTCTGGTATTGGTCTAAGAAAAAAGCTATCTCAAAATTTTAATGTTGAAATAGATAATGTTGTTATCGGGTCTGGTTCCGAGGGAATTATGTCTACAATTATGAGAACTTTCCTGCTTAATGATGATGAAATCATTGGAGCGGCAGGTTCGTTTATAGGGTTTAGAGTATTAGCAAACGCATCTGGTAGAAAAGTACACTGGGTTCCAATGAAAGATTATCACTATGACCTAGGACTTATGGCAAAAAAGATATCAGACTACACAAAAATAATATACATTGCCAACCCCGACAACCCTATGGGGACTTATATAAAAAAGTCAGATTTTGACCAGTTTTATGCCGATGTTCCTGATCGGGTTTTGATTATTCTTGATGAGGCATACTACGAGTTTGCAAAATCCCAAAAAGATTACCCTGATTCTATGCACTACCGTTATGATAATGTGATAACGCTAAGGACATTCTCAAAAGCATACGGTTTAGGAGGATTACGAATAGGGTATGGGTTTGCACATGAAGACCTAGTTCAAAACCTTAATAAAGTAAAGCCCCCATTTGAACCATCACTCCCTGCCCAATCTGCAGGAATTGCAGCACTAGATGATATTGAATTTTTAAAAAAAACAATTCAAACAAATTCTAAAGGAATGGAATTCTTAAAAGAAGAATTTGATTTACTTAAAATTAAATATATTCCAAGTTTCACAAATTTCATTACCACAATTTGGGGTAATGCAGAAACCGCTGAGTTAATTTCCAAAAAACTCTTGGAAGCAGGAATCATAGTTAGGAGGCTTAGCTCATTTGGATGGGAAAACTGTATTAGAATTACTATTGGCACGAAAAAAGAGAATATAATTCTGATCAAAGCATTAAAATCATTTCTGGATAAAGTATAAAAAATGAATAACTATAAAATCAAAGCCTTTGACCACTGCGAACTTTATGTAGGGAATGCAAAACAATCGGCACATTATTATGAGCACGCTCTTGGTTTTGAACCCATTAGTTATAAAGGGCTTGAAACAGGCAGCCGCGAAAAAGTCAGTTATGTAATGAGACAAAATCAGGTCTATTTTGTATTAAGCTCTCCCTTGATTCCAGGCACAGAAATAGGGCACCACATTGACAAGCACGGGGATGGGATAAAAGATGTTTCTTTCTCAGTTGACAATGCAGAAAAGGCATGGGAAGAAACAACCAATCGAGGTGCAGAGAGTGTTAGCAAGCCTAAGTTGGTTGAAGATGATAAAGGAGGGGCTGTTACTGCAACCATAAAAACATATGGGGACACTACTCATACCTTTGTTCAAAGAAATGATTACAATGGTAATTTTCTCCCTGGGTTCGAAGATATAAAATTAAAAAATTCAGGTAAAAACACTGGCCTAGTTCATATTGATCATGTAGTGGGAAACCAGCCAGATGGCATTATGCAACCTGTATGTGATTTTTATGAAAAGGTTTTTGGCTGGCATCGATTTTGGTCTGTAGATGATAATGATCTATCAACAAAATACAGCTCTCTAAGATCTATAGTTATGGCCAACGATAATGAGAAAATAAAGATGCCAATTAATGAACCAGCTAAAGGACTAAAAAAATCCCAAATTCAAGAATTTGTTGACTACTATAATGGAGCTGGAATTCAGCATGTGGCAATGTCCACAAAAGATATAATCAAAACAGTTAAAAAATTAAGATCTAACGGCGTCGAATTTTTACCAACACCACAATCATATTATGACAAACTATTAGATAGGGTTGGAAATTTAAAAGAAGATATAAATCTACTTTCTAAGCTAGGCATTCTTGTAGATTCAGATGAGAATGGATATATGCTCCAGATTTTTACTAAGCCAATACAAGATAGGCCTACCCTTTTTTATGAAATTATACAGCGAAAAGGTTCTAACAGCTTTGGGAAAGGTAACTTTAAAGCATTGTTTGAATCAATTGAGCGGGAGCAAATGCTTCGAGGCAACCTTTAAAACAATACATTAGGAAACAAATAAATTGAAATTTTTAACCTATATAGAAAAAAAGAACTCAACGAAAGGATACGGCTTTTTATTTAATGATCGCGTGATAGATATCCCTCTGGCAGCAAAATGGATCAGTGATAATAATAATAACAACCATTTTATATCACTGCCTAACAGTTTAAAAGAAGCATTGGAAAATTGGGACTATAATTATACTATTATAAAACAATTAAAAAATGAGATCTCCAGTAATGATATCGAATCCTTTTCATATGAAGAATCTGATTTAATCATGTTACCACCCGTCCCAGACCCACCAGCATTCAGAGATTTTTACGCATTTGAGCAGCATGTTAAAGCCGCAAGAAAACTACGTGGTTTAGAAATGAATCCGGACTGGTATAAGATACCTATATTTTATTTTTCCAATCCAAATTGTTGCTATGGGCATCAAGCTGAAATTCCATACCCTGATAAGACAACAGAGCTAGACTTTGAACTGGAGTTTGCTATAATTATTGGTAATGGTGGAATAAATATTAAAAAGGAGAATGCAGAAAATGTAATTGCGGGTTATACCATATTAAATGACTGGTCATCTCGTAACTTGCAAAGGGAAGAAATGCCCATGAGCCTTGGTCCAGCAAAAGGAAAAGATTTTGCATCAAGCTTTGGCCCATATATGGTTACACCAGATGAACTGGATGACTCTTGGGGGGATGACGGAAAACTTCACTTGAGAATGACATGTCATGTAAATGATAAATTGATATCTGATGGCAATACGAATGACCTCTATCATTCTTTTGGCTCTATGATCGAGCGAGCGAGTTTGAATACTTCACTGCTCCCAGGGGAATATATTGGCTCGGGGACTGTAGGCACCGGTTGCATTCTGGAACTTCGTCCAGAAAATACTGGTGGATGGCTTAAAAAAGGCGATGTTATCAGATTAGAGATAGAAAAACTAGGTGTCCTAGAGAATAAAATTATATAATTAGATATGCCATTTTATCAAAAAAGAGGGAAAATCCCTGAAAAAAGACATATCCAATTTAGAGATGAAAAAAAAGATCTATATTGGGAAGAACTAATCAGCAGGCAAGGTTTTAGCCATATATACTCCAATGTTTACCACATTAATCCACCAACCGCAATTACAGAGATTGGTGAGCCTATTGAAAATAAAATAAAAACAAGGGAGAAAATCAATAAGCACTATCATCTTAAAACAGCAACTATTAAATCTAGTGGAGATGCTGTATCTTCTAGAGTTCCTTTGTTTTTCAATCAAGATATAATTATTTCTAAGTGTCATATTGAAAATAAGATGGATTACCTTTTCAAAAATGCACGGGCAGATGAAATATTGTTTATACAATCTGGTAAAGGGACATTCAAGTCAAATTTCGGATTTCTAGATCTGTCTTTTGGAGATTATGTTATTATTCCACGTGGTGTTATTTGGATGCTAGAAATAACTGATCCGATGAAGGTCCTTTCGATTGAGTCAAAATCACCAATAGAGACACCAAAACGATATCGGAATGAATTTGGACAATTACTAGAACATTCCCCTTATTCTGAGAGAGATATAGTCACACCTAATTTTGTAGGACCTGAAAAAAACAAATCTGTGACAATGAAGGTGAAGTATGATGAAATTATCCAATCTTACAATTACCAATACCATCCTTTTGACCTCATTGGCTGGGATGGATACTACTACCCTTGGAAGTTTAACATTCAAGATTTTATGCCTATAACTGGGAAGATACATCAGCCTCCACCGGTTCACCAAACTTTTCAATCAAAAAATTTTGTTGTTTGCTCATTTGTTCCCAGACTATTCGACTACCATGAGAAGGCAATCCCCGCTCCTTATGCTCATAGTAATGTTGATTCAGAAGAATTGATTTTTTACGTTGATGGGGAATTCATGAGCAGGAAAGGTATTGAACCGGAGTCTATTACGTATCACCCGATGGGTCTATCCCATGGTCCGCAACCAGGAAAAATCGAAAATTCACTTGGGGTAAAAGAGACCCATGAGTATGCCGTAATGATCGATACCTTCAAACCGTTAAGCATGACAGATTTAACTAAAGAAATTGAAGACAAAGAGTACACCTTTTCATGGGCAAAATAAATGAAATTTGACCCAGATAATCTTTCTTTTCAGGAAACACACAAATTAATGATTGGTTCCATAATACCAAGACCAATTGCTTTTGTTTCTACATCCAGCGCTGGTGGAGAATATAATATCGCACCATTTTCCTATTTTAATGGCGTATGCTCTCGCCCCCCAACAATAATGTTTGCCCCAGCTAGGAGAGGATGGGATGGATCTGAAAAGGATACTCTTGTTAATATTAGAGAGACCAAACATTTTGCTATTAATATTGTTTCAGAGTCGTTTGCAGAAAAAATGGTTGAATGCTCAACAGACTATGATCATAATGTTGACGAGTTCACTATATCTGGGCTTCACCCAATACCTTGCGAAAAAATAAAATCTCCCCGCCTACAAGAAGCAAAAATAAGCTACGAATGCGAGCTGAACCAGATAGTAGAGATAGGAGATGGTAAGGCTGGAAGTGGATTTGTTGTTATTGGGACTATTATTTTATTCCACATAGATCAAGGTATTATGATTGATGGGAAGATAGATATTGAGAAATTAAATCCAATTGGACGTCTAGCGGGAAACTGGTATACCAGACCAACAAATAACTTCAAGATCCAACGAAAAATAAAACCAGAAAATTAGTCTACAGTTTCAAAAACCTTTATACTGTTCCAAATAATTTGATGATAAAATTAACGCTAAAATGCATATTTATATTTTCTGTTATATATGCACAATACCCCCTCAACCCAGAAAAAGCAGGACTTTCCAAAAATAGACTTAATAAATTAAATGGAGTAATGCATTCACTTGTTGATGAAGGTAAGCTGGCAGGTGTTCAAACAGCAATCATACGAAATGGTGTACTAGGACACTATGACACGTATGGTTTTGCAGATATTGAAAACAAAACACCACTAAAAGATGACAGCATTTTTAGGATCTATTCGATGACAAAACCAATCGTTTCTGTTGCCCTGATGATGTTATACGAAGAGGGGAAATTTTTATTGGATGACCCAGTTCATAAATACATTCCCGAGTTCAAAAACCTAAAGGCATATAAACCTCTAAATGAAAATATATGGCCATTGAGTAAAATCCATTTTGTGTCTAAGGTAAAAAGGCCAATGCTTATCATTGATTTACTCAGACATACATCAGGCCTAGGTTATGGCTGGGGTAAGAACACCTATGTTGATAGAAAATACAAGAGGAATATTCGAGGATTTTTTGACAAACAATTTAAAGCTAAAGATAGCAAAGAATTAATTCAGGCCATTAGCAAAACCCCACTGTATCATGAACCAGGGACTGGCTGGAGATATGGAATTTCGACCGATGTCTGTGGTATTCTCATTGAAGAATTAACAGGTCAGACACTCGACAAGTTTCTATCTGAACGAATTTTCAAACCACTGAATATGGTGGATACGCACTTCCAACTTCCAAAAGATAAGATCAAGAGATTCACATCAAACTATGTTAATGACATACCAATAATATTTAGGAAAATTGCCAATATAATGGGAATAAAAATAAGCCCAGAGGGTGAGCTTACAGTAGCAGACCATGCCGAAAGTAGTGAATACCTAGAAAACATAACACTTTTTTCAGGAGGATCAGGTTTAGTGTCAACTACGAAAGATTATTTACAATTTTGTAAAATGATATTAAACAAAGGTGAACTCAATGGGATCAGAATTCTTAGCCCAAAGACAATTCAGCTAATGACAGAAGACCATTTAAAATTCCTGCCTCATCAAGGAGGGCCAGTATCTTTACCCAATGATGGGACTAGCTTTGGGTTGGGTTTTTCTATAGTGAAAAATACCGCTGCAAAAGAAATCATTGGATCCGTAGGCACACATGGCTGGGCAGGAGCTGCTGGAACATGGTTTGGTATCGATCCACAAGAAAATATGATATCCATCCTCATGGTTCAGCTGTATGATTTTGAAAAATTAAAATTATCAAAAAGATTTCAGGTAATGGTATATCAGTCAATCATAGAGTGAATTCATAAATACATAAATTAAATAAGAATTATTTTGGCAAAAAAATCTAAAACAGATCTTTTATACAGGGCGCAAACAATTGGAAATATCGAACCAATTGAGTATATGATTCCCTATCCGAATACACAATCTCTTATCGAGGGGCAGACAATTAAATTTGGGGAGCAAATCATTTATAAAGACTATGGCATATCAAACATGGATCTATATAAAAAAATAAAACAGACTGCCAATTGGTTAACCAGCCAAAGGATCAAGCCGAAAGACAATGTCATCATTGAGAAACTCGACTTCCCGCAATCAGAGTTAATTTTACTAGGTCTGTGGCAATTAGGTGCGAGAGGTGTTATCCTAGAAAATGAAGGTCTCTCAATCGATAAAAGATTATCTGCTAAAAAATTAAAAATAGAAAAAAGCTTCTTTGAAGAGATAGCATCTTATTCATCAGATTTTATACCTGATTATAAAGCGCTCTTAAGTGAAACAGCGGTCAATGTCATTATGGAGAATAAAATAATTTTATTATCTCACTATGGTTTGTTAGTAAATACAAATAGCCTGTTAAAAATCTTAGATATCAAGCCAGGACAAAGTTTTTTTAGCGATATTTATCCACAATCAAGTAGCTGGGTCGTTATAAAATTATTGCTCCCTATTTATTCAGGGTGTATGTATTCAAAAAATGATCCAGCGATTACTATATCATACAACAAGCTAGAGAAAAGCAAGGGCTTTCTCATTAGAAATGATTGGGAGAATCTTGAAGATTTCAAAAGCAATCACATAGG
>CAJWMI010000077.1 GCA_913043185.1 uncultured Fidelibacterota bacterium
TCATTTTTTAAAAAATATTAAAGAGCTAGATATTCTCTAATTACAAAAGACCTTTTACATTAAGTAATTTGGTCCTACCACCTCTTGTAACTAAATGGTCAAAGTTCCATTTTAAACATGCTGCACCAACCTCGCCATCTTTTCTCAGTGCTATATAACCAATTTGAAAATCAGGATTGCCATTATGAGCTTTGATTACCCTGTTTAATGCTTCTTCACATGCTGCAGTAGGGTTGTATCCTTGTCTCATTAGCTCAACAACTAAGAAACTTCCTGAGCTTTTTATTACTTCCTCACCTAATCCAGTTGCTGCTGCACCACCATTACTATTATCAACATACAATCCAGCACCGATAAGAGGACTATCTCCAACACGACCATGCATTTTGTATGCCCATCCTCCTGTCGTACAAGCACCAGACATATCTCCATTATGATCCTGGACTAACATTGAAACTGTATCATGCGTTTCATGAGGCGTCATCTCTCTTTTATTTTTTTTCCATTCCATCCAAGCATTTCTTGCCTCTTTAGTAAGTAAATTAGTGTGTTTAAACCCCTTAGATATTGCAAACTGTTTTGCTCCCTTACCTACTAGCATCACATGCTTTGTATCTTCCATAACTTTTCTCGCAACTGATACAGGATGAACAATATTTTGTAAGAAAGCTACAGAACCACAATTACCACTGCTGTCCATCACACATGAGTCTAGCGTAACCTTGCCAGTCTCATCTGGTAAGCTACCAATCCCAACTGAATTATTTTGTTCATCAGCCTCTATCGCTCTACAACCACCTTCTGCAGCATCCATCGACGAGCCATATTTATTTAAAATATTTATTGCTTCTGAATTAGCCTTTGGAAAGTTCCATGTGGTTATTATTACAGGGGTTTTTTTATTTCGATTGACACTTGATTTTCCAAAAAGAATTGATGGCAGAGACAATCCGATTAAACCACTTTTAAAAAAATCTCTTCTTTTCATATTATACTGTTCCTTTCAAAACGATTTAATTTTGCATATTATATACCTAGTATAGAATAATAGTTTTTTACTATTTTAGTAATAACACAGTAATAATTTTAGCCATTCTATGTTCAAAACCACATATATAATTATATTCTAATTCTATGAGTCATTTCAGCCCTGTAGAAAAACATTTTTTTAGTCTTCAGGATATTCAAAAACAAACCACGAACATACCCTATATAGTATTAGATAATTTCCCCCAGCTTGGTCTGATAACTTCGCTGCGTTTTTTAGAATGGGCTTCAGAAAACCCTGAGGGCGTCATAAGCCTGCCCACAGGAAAGACACCTGAATATTTTATTAAGTGGACCCATCATATCTTAAATAATTGGGACAAGAAAGATCTGATCGATCTACGAGAAAATAATGGACTGATACTAGAGAATAAGCCTGAATTAACCGATCTAAGATTTGTACAGATTGATGAGTTCTACCCTCTTAACCCAAACCAGCATAACAGCTTTTATAACTATGTTAATAAGTATTATATAAAAGGATTTGGGCTTAACCCAAAGAATGCACTCTTGATCAATTCTGATGAGATTCCATTAGCGAATAATAAAAATCGTAGAAAAATTTTTCCGGAGAATAAGGTGGATATTACGCTGCGCTTTAGAGATGCTGAGAATGATAAAGAAAAAGAGCAGCAGGATTCTATATTCCTGATTGACCAGTGGTGCGCAGAATATGAGGACAGAATTCGTTCTCTAGGCGGTATTGGGTTTTTCCTTGGCGGAATCGGCCCTGATGGCCACATCGCATTTAATGTTAGAGGCTCTGACCATAATTCAACTACAAGGCTTACCAGTACTAATTTTGAAACCCAGGCTGCAGCCGCAACGGATCTAGGAGGAATAGAAATTAGTAGAAATAGATTGGTGATCACTATTGGTCTAGGTACGATAACATATAATCCTGATGCTACCGGAATTATCATTGCCGCTGGAGAGGCTAAATCACTTATCATAAAAAATTCCTTGGAAAAACAACCCGATGTAAAATATCCGGCTACTGCTTTAAATAAACTAAAACACAGTTGTTTCTATATAACGCAGGGCGCTGCAAAATTATTAAATGACACGGAAACTGAATACTGGAATAGTAAAACCTGGGACAAACCAAAATCGCAAAAATCTTTGTTAGAGCTATCAAGAAAAATAAATGTTTATGGGAAAAAATTATCCTTAAAAGATCTAAAAAATGATTCTCACTGTAAAAATATACCTGGCCTAAATGAAAACACAGTCAGTGAAATAATCAGTGATATTGATAATAAGGTTCAGAAAGGAATAAAGCAGGAAACAGATCAAATCTTTTACCATACAGGCCCTCACCATGATGACATCATGCTAGGCCTGATGCCGTATATTATTCAGCTCATTAGAGAGCCAACCAATTATCATCATTTTGTGAATATGACCTCAGGATTCACCTCCGTAACAAATAGTTTTATCTTTGATATCTTATCAGATACTTTATCTTTTTTAAATGATGGTAAGATTCAGATGGCAGACTATAGCGACTTTTTTGACATAGGCCATACAAAGAAATGGGATAAAGATGTATACCACTATCTAGATGCTATAGCAGACAATGATACTATAGAGCAAAAAAGAGGAATGTCTCACAGAATTGTAAGAGCAATAATCGAGATATATAATATTCCGAATAAAGAGAATCTATACAAATGTATCAATTCAGTACTAGACGAGTTAAAGAGCTATTACGATGGTCAAAAAAATTCTATTGAAATACAAAAACTAAAGGGTATGATAAGAGAGTATGAAGAAGAACTTGTCTGGGCAAATTATGGTGTACGTGTGCAGGATGTTCACCACCTTAGGCTAGGTTTCTATCAGGGAGAAATTTTTACGGAAAATCCACAAAAAAATAGAGATGTTCTTCCAGTACTAAATCAGCTAAAAGAAATTAAACCGTCGGTTATATCGGTAGCCTTTGATCCAGAGGGCAGTGGCCCAGACACACACTATAAAGTATTACAGACCATCGCAGAGGCAATACGCATGTGGAAAAGTTCAGAAGATATTTCTGAGCTAAGGATATGGGGATATCGTAATGTTTGGTATAGATTTGACTTATCTGAAGCAGATATTATTGTGCCTGTCACTCTAAACTCTATGGCGATTATGAGGTCTACATTTAACAATTGTTATCTGAGTCAAAAGGAAGCGTCATTTCCAAGCCATGAGCATGATGGTCCGTTCTCTGATTTATCACAAAGCATCTGGGTTGAACAACATAAAGAGCTTCAGCTACTATTAGGCAGGGACTATTGGTATCAAAATGACAATCCTCATCTTAGAGCTGTTCATGGAACAGTCTATCTAAAAGAAATGAACGCAGATGAGTTTCTTTCTGTCGCAAGAAAATTAGAGGAGCATATGGAAGGCCCAGTGTTGTCATCGTAAAGAATGATGATATAATTCCTATAATTCGGTAAAATTAATTCATCAGCTACACAAGTAAAGCATATTTATGAACGAAAAAGAAACAAATATAATTATCTCAAGGATAGAAAAATGGTATAACCGTTTGTCTGAAATGTTTGTCGAAGACAGACAATCATTAGTCGCAGAATACTGCTGGTCAAAAGAGCCTATACCTTTTGCAAAAAAATCAGAAAAAAAATATAAATCTATCACTAAAGGCAAATCATGGGGTAAAGAATGGGACAGTGCTTGGTTTCATTTAACAGGAAAAATAAAAAAAGAATGGACTAATAAAATCATTGTAGCTGATTTAGACTTTTCAGGTGAGGGTTTAGTCTATGATCCAAAAGGAAATGAGATACAAGGTATCACCAATGCTTCGATCTGGGATCCTAATTTTGCAAGGACACGTGTTATTCTACCTACCACCTGTATTAATAAAAACAATGTTGAAATCTGGGTCGAGGCTGCTGCCAATTCATTATTTGGTATATTCGTAGACCCTGATCCTGAGCAAGACAATCCTAAGCGGCACGGCACTTTCGATGCTAAAGTTGAGACGATAGATATTGGCATTTTTAGAAAAGATATCTGGGACCTATACCTAGACGCAAGAATACTATATGGTCTGATTGAGAGACTGGATAAAAAATCAGTTCGCCGGGCAAGAATCATTGACTCAATGAATAATGCCATTATTGCATTTAAAGATGATGCTAAAAATGCAGAAGCTTCCAGAAAAATTCTTTCTCAAGAACTGAACAAGCGTGCATCTTCTTCAGATCTTAAGGCTGCAGCCGTTGGTCACGCACACATAGACACCGGATGGCTCTGGCCAGTAAGAGAAACAATCCGAAAATGTGCCAGAACATTTGCAACACAATTAAATCTGATAGACAAATATCCGGATTATATCTTTGGTGCTTCGATGCCACAACATTATCAATTCATGAAAGACTACTATCCTAATATTTTTAATAGAATAAAAGCAGCAGTAAAAAAAGGCCAGTGGGAGCTGCAAGGCGGAATGTGGGTCGAGGCTGACTGTAACCTTATTAGCGGAGAGTCTATGGTACGACAATTGCTCTATGGGAAAAATTTTTTCTTAAAAGAGTTTGGCGTGGAAGTAGATAATCTTTGGCTTCCTGATGTTTTTGGGTATTCAGCAGCACTCCCTCAAATATTGAAAAAGGCTGACATAAATTATTTTCTAACACAAAAAATTTCTTGGAACCAGTTCAATGAATTCCCCTATCAAACGTTTAACTGGAGAGGTATTGATGGCACTGAAATTTTAACCCACTTCCCTCCAGAGAACACCTATAACAGCGAGCTTGATACAAAATTTTTAATTCCTGCTCAGGATACATTTAAGGAAAAGGTTGAGCTAGATGAGTTTATGTCTCTTTTTGGGGTTGGTGATGGTGGCGGAGGGCCTAAGCCAGAAAATATTGAATTAGGAAGAAGACTAAAAAATCTCGAGAGTGCACCAAGAGTATCTTTTGATACTGCAAAAAATTTCTTTAACAGGCTAAACAAGAAAAAAAGTCGCCTCCAAACGTGGGTAGGTGAATTGTATTTAGAACTACACCGTGGTACCCTGACCACTCATGGACTAGTGAAAAAACAAAATAGAAAATTAGAAAACAAACTAAAGGCTGTAGAATTTTTGTGGTCGTGTACCGACCTAAAGCTATACCCTTCTGCAGACCTAGATGCATCATGGAAAAAGTTATTAATCAACCAGTTTCATGATATCATACCTGGATCAAGCATAAACCTTGTCTATCAAAATACTCATAAAGAATACATTAATATCCATAAAAAATGTGATGAGTTAATTGAAAAAGGAATCACAACTCTTTTTCAAAAGAGCGATAACTCATTTGTTCTTTCAAACATTTTATCCTACTCCTATGAAGGACTGAAAAAAACCCCAAAAAACTTTATAGGCTATAGCCTTATTACAGAGAACAATGAAGAAATTAGTACACAAGAAATTAATGGCGACAACTATTGCCAAATATCTCTACCGCCATTTTCATTTACAAACTTTCGCAAAGGGAATAAGCAGAAACCTCAGACAAAGAAACAATCGGGCTTTGTACTAGAAAATGAGCTTGTACAATATAATTTTTCAATGGATGGCACCCTTATTTCTGCAGTTGATAAAAAAGTAAATAAAAATTTACTAAGTGCGCCTGGAAATGTCTTGTCCCTATATGAAGACAGGCCTCTAAACTGGGATGCTTGGGACATAGATTTTTATTATAGAGACTCACTGTTAGAGACTGCTAAAATTGAAAAAATAAATAAAGTCCAAAATGGCCCGGTATTAAGCTTATTAGAAATTCATTATAATATTGGTAACTCTTCTATTAAACAGATAATCTCATTATCAAATAGGTCAAAACGTTTGGATTTTGATACTATTGTAAATTGGCATGAAAAGCATAAAATGCTTAGAGTGCATTTCCCTACAAATATAGTATCTGAGCAAGCATCGTTCGATATTCAATATGGCTACGTCAAAAGAAACACACATAAAAACACAAGCTGGGACAGAGCAAAGTTTGAGGTAGTTGGTCATAAATATGCTGACCTTTCAGATAATGATTACGGTATCGCTATTTTAAATGATTGTAAATATGGTTATACTATTTTTGATAAAACAGTTGACCTAAATCTTCTCCGATCCCCAAATAATCCTGATCCTGATGCTGACCTTGGAGAGCACTCATTTACCTATAGTTTTTATCCTCACGAGCATGACCTAATCCGTTCCAATGTGATTGAAGAAGCCACAAGATTAAACCAACCACCATTATTATTTGATCATTTAAAAAATATAGAAAGCAAGTCCCCGATAAATTTTGAAGGAGAGGGTATAGAAATATCAGCAATTAAAAAATCTGAGGAAAATAATGAAATCATTATCAGAGCCGTAGAGACACTTGGGAAAACGTCCGCGATTGGTATCAAGTAACCAAAAAGATCCTCGATAAAAAACCTGACTTGGTTGTTTGGCCTGAAGGAGCTCAAGGAGGCCCCTACAACCCCATCGAAAAAGAGCCTTGCCTATATTATCCTTCCTATGATGGTGCTATTGGAAGAGCCTGTTCTGTTTTGGCAGATAAAAACAGCATATCGGAATTAACAAAACAAGATGCTGTTATCTCGATGTATGATTTCTACTCTACATTGGCCCAAAAACATAATTTTTATTTTTTGGTTGGGGGAGGATCTTCAGATCCCTCATTGATCTCTTTTTTAAAGGATCCTGCCAATAAAGAAATTGCCTCCAATTCAAATTCACTCCAAAATGCTTTGCGCAGTGAATTTGTTTTCACCAATTCATGTTACCTATTTGATCCAAGCGGTGGTGTATCAGATCCATATCACAAAATGATCTTGCTACCATTTGGAGAATATGTTCCAGGATCGAATATGTTTCCTTTTCTCAAAGGCGTAATTCCCGGAGCAGGTAATTTTGAAGCTGGAGATAAGGTTGAATACT
>CAJWMI010000078.1 GCA_913043185.1 uncultured Fidelibacterota bacterium
CTAAATAAATCAATTGGATACGTAGACAATAAGTTTCTTGCAGCAGGGATTGTTGCTTACAGAAGGGCAAGAGAAGCTAATCTGCTTGCCTATCCAAATGTTAATCGAACTCTGGTTAATCTAACAAAGTTAGGTATCAAATTAGCGGTAGTGTCCGATGCCCCGAGCCGAGAAGCATGGATGAGAATATATTATTTAAATTTATATCATTTTTTTGATGCTGTTATTACTTTTGATGATAGTGGCGAAAGAAAACCATCTTCAATACCATTCGAAATGGCACTTAAGAAACTAAAGTTAAAGTCTCAAGATAGTTTAATGATAGGTGATTGGCCTGATAGAGATGTTGTAGGTGCAAAACAAATAGGCATGAGGACCGCTTTTGCAGTTTATGGTGATACATTTGGGACAAAATATTCAGGTGCTGACTGGGATATTCAAGATATTTCTGAAATAATTACTATTATAAAACAAATAAATAATATTGTCTGAATTATATATTGGAACAGATCTAGTTGATATTGGCAGGATTAAGATATCAATAGAAAAATACCAAATCAAATTCTTAGATAGAGTTTTTTCTGCAGAAGAGCAAGAATATTGCCAGTCTAAATCAAACCCTGCAATCCATTATGCTGGTAGGTTTGCCGCGAAAGAAGCGGTAATAAAATCAATTAAATCTAGCGGTTTCGACCATCCTATTGATTTACGTAGCATTAGGATTATTAATAATGCAGACGGTTCACCGCATGTGGATTTAGATATAAAATATAATGGTTTAGTAAAAGTTTCAATATCGCATACTGAAACACATGCTATTGCATTTGCTCTATCTGAATTAAATCATTAATGAGGATTCTCACGAAAAACCAATCGGTAGAGTTGGATAAAATTTCAATAGAAAATTATAGTATTGGCCAATCGGTACTAATGGCCTCAGCAGCTGATAGTATCGTCAGCGGCGTAGAAAAGTATAGCCTATTAGCAAATAACAAACCTAGGATACTTATTCTTTGTGGCAAAGGTAATAATGGGGGTGATGCAATTTGTTCAGCAATCATTCTCTTTAAAAAGAAGTATGATGTACATGTACATTTTATAATAGAAAAAAATGATATTATTGGAGCATCCTCTAGATATCATGATCAGTATGTTAACCTATCTGGCTCTGTATCATATGGATTTGAATTTATACAGTATGATGGATTTGATTTATTAGTTGATGGAATTATTGGAATCGGATTCAGGGATACTTTAAAAGAAAATATGATCCCTTGGATTAACTGGATTAATCAATCAAATATGTATACTATATCAGTAGATATTCCATCCGGTCTTAATGCAAATAATGGGCTAGCATCACCGATTGCAGTTATAGCAAACATTACAATCACTTTTGGTTATAGTAAAATTGGATTATATCTAGCTGATGGTATGGATTATGCTGGAGAGATTAAAGTTGCGGATATAGGTTTCCCTAAGGCTGCATTAGGTGACACAAGTGGGATTGAGTGTAATTTATTTAAATCTAGAGAAGTCGAAGAAATATTAGTTAAAGTTCCCTCAAATACTTATAAACAAGATAGAGGTAAGGTATTAATAATTGCAGGCAGTACTGGCATGACAGGGGCAGCTGTTTTATCTACCTATGGAGCATTAAGGTCTGGAGCCGGAGTCTCGGTCACTGTTTGCCCATCATCACTAAGCAATATTTATGAAAAATATATACTTGAGGGAATGACTTTTTCTTGTGAGGATGATGGTAAAGGCTATTTAAGCATCCATAATTATGATAAGATAATGGAAAAAGTTGAATGGGCTGATTCATTAGTAATTGGTCCTGGACTTGGTTTGGATGAAGAAACAATTCAGTTAGTAAAAGAACTAATAAACACGATAAATAAGCCAATTGTCTTAGATGCGGATGGTCTTGCATGTTTTAATCAATTAACAGGCTCATTAGATAATCTTGTGATAACACCTCATCTGGGAGAATTTTCAAAAATACTAAATACGGAGAGAAAAAAAATTATTAGTGATTTTATTCATAAAGTAGAAGGTTTTATGAATGCCTATAAAGGAGTCGCACTTATCAAACATGTCCCCGCCTGTGTCGCTTATGGCAATCAATTGAGTCTTAATTCTACAGGAAACCCTGGTCTCGCGACTGCCGGTTCAGGAGATGTTTTAAGTGGTATGATTGCATCATTTATTTCTCAAAAGATGAATAATTATGACGCGTGCAGACTATCAAGTTACTTGCATGGAAAGGCTGCTGATAATCTGATAAAAAATAGAGGATATAGAGGTCTCATCTCCTCTGATTTACCTTTGGAAATAGCAGGTGTAATAGGTGAGTATGAGAACATATAACTTTTTAGTTATAATTTTTTTTCTAGTTATTACATTTGGATCATCCATCCCAGGTAATAGTATGCCAGAATTGTATATATTTGGAATGGACAAACTATTACATGCATTAGAATATTTTATATTGGGCTATTTATTAGTTATTAGTGTTAGTGATAAAACTCAGTATCCGGGTTATCTAAGTTTTGTTCTTGGGATTTGTTTTGCTTTAATAGATGAAACATATCAGCTTACTGTAATTGGAAGATCTTCAAGCGCTTTTGATGTTATTGCTGATGCCATAGGATTAAATTTAGCTATTATATTTAATCACAGATTTTCAAAGATTCTAGGCTAATGATAAAAAATTTAAATATAAAAAATTTTGCGATTATAGAAGAAATTTCTGTTGCCTTTGATCCTGGGCTAACAGTGATAACTGGTGAAACCGGGTCAGGTAAATCAATTATCATTGAAGCATTGTCTGTCGCTACTGGAAAAAAAACAGATAAAATGATGATTAAATCTGGGACCAAAAATAGTATTATTGATTTAGATTTTAGTGATGACTGTTATCGTAGAATAATTAGTAAAAGTGGTCGCTCAAAATCATATATTAATGAGATTCCTATTTCAATCAATGATCTCACAAAAGAATTTGAACCTAAAATAGATTTTCATGGGCAGCATGATCAGCAACTTATACTAAAAAAAGAAAACCATATTGACTATTTAGATTATTATTGTAATCATCAAAATAAAGTGGATGAAATCATGCAGGTATTTGTTAGTCTTGAGAAGAGTAAAAAACAGATGGACCAATTAAAACAAAATTTATCTTTTTATGAAGAAAAAAAAGAACTCCTTCATTTTCAATTAAATGAGATTGAACTAGCAGATATTAAGATTGAAGATGAAGCTAAACTCATAAACGAATATAAAAAGCTAAACCATATAGAAGAGATTTTAACTTTCTTTAATTTTTTAAAATTAAAACTAAATAATCGCGATGAGGGTATCATATCTGATCTAAATAGCATATTAAGTAAAATAGATTCTCTCAAGAAATACGATGAAAATATTTCAAAATTTGAGGAACAGTTCAATTCCGTAGTGGTACAACTTCAGGATATTGATTCCGAAATTGAATCTAGGCTATCAATCGATGAAATTGATAAAACAAGATTGTCATTTATTGAAGAACGTATATCTGTATTAGAATCTTTAAAACGAAAATATGGTGGCTCAATTGAATCTGTTATTGAAAATAGAGATTTGATGAGGAAAGAATTAGATGAATTATCTTCATTCGTTAAGTCGGACAAAGATTTAAGTGAAAAGATTGAAGATTTAGAAAAAAAATATAATAAACTTGCTATTGAATTATCAATCAGTAGAAAAAAAAATTCAAAAACCTTATCGCACTTAATTGAAAATTCATTGTGTGATTTGAATATGAGGAGAGCAAAGTTTAGTATCAATATATCTCAAAAATTTAAAGAAAATAGTTTTATCTCATTTAATAATGATCCAGTCCAACATTTCTCAAAAGGCGTTGATGAGGTTGAGTTTTTACTTTCTGCAAACCCTGGAGAGCCTTTAAAGCCTATGACCTCAATAGCCTCTGGAGGAGAAATGTCTAGAATAATGTTAGCTATAAAAACAGTGTTTCAAGATCAAAACCCTGTTTCCACACTAGTATTTGATGAAATAGACACCGGAATATCTGGAGAAACGGCACAAAAAGTTTCTAACCACTTGAAAAAATTATCAAATCACAAACAAATTATCTGTATTACGCATTTACCCCAGATCGCAAAAAAAGCTGACAGACATTTACACATAACAAAATCGGTAAAAGACTCTCACACAACTGTTAATGCTGAGTATCTTGATGGCGACTTTAGTAAAGAGGTGATTAATAATTTATTTATTGGTGATGAGGTAATAGCCTAATAATGGATAGAATTATTATTCAAGGAAACAGGCCTCTTAGCGGCACAGTCAAAATTAGTGGCGCAAAAAATGCTGTGTTGCCTGTGATGGCCGCAACATTGCTAACTCCAGGGGAGTTTACCATTCATAAGGTTCCAGACCTACGAGATACAAGAACGATGATGAAGCTCTTAAATATGATTGGCGCGGCTACAACATTTAATAATGGGACGTTAACGATTGATTCTACAGCGGCAAATAACCCAGAGGCGCCATATGATTTAGTCAAAACTATGAGAGCATCGTTCTATGTTCTGGGGCCATTAATATCGAGATTTGGGAAGGTGAATGTATCGTTGCCAGGTGGTTGTGCTTGGGGCCCTAGACCAGTTGACTACCACCTGAAAGGTTTAGAACAACTCGGTGCAAAACTAAATCTTGAAAGTGGTAATATTTTAGCAGAAGCAGAAGAACTAGTTGGTACTGATATTTATTTTGAGTTTCCATCAGTTGGTGCTACTGGAAATATTGCAATGGCAGCTGTAAGAGCAAAGGGTATTACTAAACTCTATAATTGCGCAAAAGAACCTGAGATTACACAACTGTGTGAATTTTTAAATAATATGGGTGCCAATATAAAGGGAGTAGGGACAGACACATTAATCATTGAAGGGGTCAATGAGCTAAGACCTGCAGATATTGAAATTATTCCAGATAGAATTGAGGCAGGAACGTTTCTCATTGCTGGGGCATTATTAGGAGAAATTAAAGTCGAAGATGTTATACCTGAGCACCTTGA
Source organism: uncultured Fidelibacterota bacterium (assembly GCA_913043185.1). Next base: position 5,084 of record CAJWMI010000078.1, read on the forward strand.
GAGTGTTATTAATAAGCTGCGTGAGACAGATTGTGAAATAAAAGCGACAAAAGATACAGTTAGTATTATTCCTCCAGATAATATTAAGCCTGTTGATATGACTACTGCTGTATTCCCTGGCTTTCCAACAGACTTACAAGCCCAGTGGGTCGCACTAATGTCTCTAGCAAATGGTACTTCTGTTGTAACAGATACCGTGTATCATGATAGGTTTAGTCATATCCCTGAACTTGCCAGACTTGGTGCTAACATTAGAGTGGAGAGTAATACCGCGTTTATTAAAGGAAAAAAGTCACTGGTTGCTGCTCCTGTCATGTCAACGGATATAAGAGCCAGCGCATCGCTAATTATCGCAGCACTTGCAGCGAAAGGCAAGACTGAGATTAGTCGGGTCTATCATATAGATCGTGGATATGAAAATATTGAACAAAAATTTAAGCATCTGGGCGCTGATATTTATAGAAAATCAGACTAAACAATAAAAGGTTTTATTATAAAAAAAATAATGTAACTTTTTTTATACAACTTAGTATGATTTAAAGTCAATGAAAGTAGTTATAATCGGTGCAGGTGAAGTAGGTTTTCATGTTGCTAAAGCACTTAGTGAAGAAAACTATGATATCACTGTTGTAGACATAGACCATGAAAAATGTCAACGAGCGTCTGAGAATTTGGATGTTATCGTGGTAGAGGGTAATGGCGCTAGTCCCAATGTTCTTCTAGAAGCTAAAGTAGGTGATGCCGACTATGTGCTCTGCCTTACTCGAGTTGATGAGGTTAATCTTATAGCATCACAACAGTCTCATGAGCTTGGCGCGAATAAGGTCATTGCCAGATTACGTGATCAGCAATATTCGGCCCGTGATAGTATCATTAAACCTGAAAAATTTGGTGTTGACATGGTCATCCATCCTGAGCAAGAAGCATGCAGGGAGATAACTCAACTGATGAAATACCCTTATGCGGTTCAGGCAAGGAGTTTTGAAGGGGGAAGGCTGACAATGGTTGGAATACGAATCGACCATAAGAAAATATTATTGATTGATAACAAAACTCTTTCTGAAATATGTAAAACTAATGATCGTTTTAGGTTTACGGTTGTAGCTGTATTACGAGATAATGAGCCCATTGTCCCAACCTCTGACTTTAAGTTTCGAGAGGGTGATATCGCCCACTTTGTTCTTAAGTCAAAGAATATTGAAAATTTACTTGAACTCTTAAACATCACTGGTTCAAGCACTAATAATATTATGATTGTAGGAGGGTCCAAGATTGGCCGCACCCTTGCCGAGGAGATTTCCGAATATCACAATGTAAGATTAATTGATTATGATAGGCCTAAAGCCGAAAAGATCTCTACAAAACTAAACGATGCGATGGTTGTATATGGTGATGGCACGGACATTGAATTTTTAAAAGCAGAAAACATCCAGGATGTTGACAGTTTTATAGCCGTAACTGAAAATGAAAAAACAAATTTAATCGCAGGTATGCTGGCTCATCATCTTGGTGCAAAGCAAAGCATAATCCACGTGGTTAATACTGAATATATGCCTACAATAAAAGAAATAGGTTTTGGCGCGGTAATCAGTAAGAATTTATCTACAGCAAACTCAATTTTGAGAATATTACATAGTGATAAATCAGATACAGCAGTCGCGACTTTTCATGAAATAGGATTGGACGTATTCGAATTGCAACCTGAAGA
>CAJWMI010000079.1 GCA_913043185.1 uncultured Fidelibacterota bacterium
CCTGGTAGCCGAAAATTATTTAATGTTTGTGATAGTTTTCTACCATCGATCCAGGGGGCTCCGATCCATTTAAATGGGTTTGGTGTACCACGACCTTCACTGATATTGGTGCCCTCAATTATACACATGCCAGGATAGATAATCGCTGTTTCTAGGTCAGGTATATTAGGCGAGGGAGATGTCCAAATGAGATTAGTTTGGTCAAACCAGGCATCAGGCTGCCAGCCTTCCATTCTTATTACCTCAAGTTCTGGGACAGGATTTACCCATTTATTTTCAATGATACTTTCTGCAAGCTCTCCTACGGTACTTCCATACCTAATGGGGATAGGGTAGTGACCTACAAATGAACGATACTTTAAATCCAGTAATGGGCCTTCAATAATATCGGCCCGAATTGGATTTGGACGATCAAGTACGAGTACGGGGATATTTAGTTCTGCACCTGCCTCCATGACAAGACCTAGAGTAGTGATATAGGTGTAAAAGCGAGCGCCTACATCCTGAATGTCATAGATAATAAGGTTTACACCAGACAACATTTCTGCGGTTGGTTTTCTTGTTCCCCCATAGAGGCTTATAACTTTTGGGAGCTCTTTGATTTCGTTGTAGTTTATTTTTTGACCATCAGCTGCTTCTCCGAAAAGACCGTGCTCTGGGGAGAAAATCACTTTCAGTTCTACGCTATCAGTTTCCATTAGTCGTTTATAATTGGGTATACCATTTCGGTCAATACCACTATGATTTGTTACCAGAGCGATCTTTCTGGATTGAATGAAGTGCAGCTTCTTTTCTAATAATACATCGATACCATTCAATACAGTTAATTTTTCTAACAATGGGGTCTTACGATTCTTATAGTACAGTGATTGCAGCTCATGTATACCTGTCTTATTCTGCTGGCAATTAAGTGGAACTATTCCAATGACTAGGAAGAATATATATCGAGTTAGTGTTATCATTTTAATATGGTAACCTTTCTTGTTTCAATTTGATTGCCATGAAAAATGGAGACAAAATATGTACCGGTTGGTGCAATTGCTCCATTGTTATCTATTCCGTTCCAGGTCCATTTAATTAGATTGTTATTTTTATGAATAGAAGTAGTGTATACCTCTCTTCCAAGCAAATCATTTATACTGATTTGACTTGGTTCATTTGTTTTAGATGTTGAAAATAAAATTGTAAAAGATGTGTTTGTTGGATTTGGATAGATGCTGTGTATAGTCATTGTTGATGCCTGGATCATATCATCATTTTCTATTCCTAGTTGCGAGTCATACAGTTCAAGAATTTTTAACATTATTTCATTACGTTTAGACTCGGGGTAGATTGTCTCAAACCCGACAGAGAGATAAATAAGACCACCAATAGCATTACCGAGTCCGAATGTACCTGTGTATTCAATACCCATGCCTCCGCGAGAGTTGTAGTCTGTGTTAGAATATTCAGCACATAGTATTGCTCCTCCGAGAGGTTTTATTCCATCTGGCCAGTCCACATCATAGGTGCCATGGCTGCCATTGTCATAGGTAATATTTGTGATGCCATTAAATATCGAGTTGGTTGTTCCATATCCACTGTATACTCCCTGATGGCCTCCGGCTGCGTCCGTGATATAGTCTGCTTTAAGATAACTCTGGTAAAAATCTCTATCGGTTGAATTCCCTTGGGCCTCAAGGTCATATCCTATTTCTGATCCAGAAATAAATAAAAATCTTCCACTCTCCAGGTAAGTTTTAATAGTGTTTTGTTCTATGTTAGAAAATACGCTAGTAGAGGTACCCTCTTCTCCAAGTATCCAGTCAACAAACTGATAGTCCATGATGTTGATATCTTCTTCGATAATTGCCTCATTGGATGCAGAATCAAACGCTCGCCCGTTGCTGTTAATTGAGCTTCCGTGTTGGCGAATAAAATCAAAAGTATTACTGGTGCCACTGACTCTGTCAAAACCATTTACAATAAGGAAGTTTACCTGCTCAGATGAGGGCACGACTCCTAACATCTCTGTTGGCTCACTGGTGCCTAGGGAATTTTTTGCCGCTATACTAAGAAAATAGGTCTCACCTTCGTTCAAGCCATCTATAATAACGGGTCTATCAGTATACACGCCCAAGGTATCGAGGCCGCCAACAATATCAAGGCTCCCTCTTAGTACGATATATTCGCTAGCGTTTTCAGCGCCTTGGAAATCTATTTTGATTGACCCGGCGCCGATATTTTTTATCAGTAGTCTTGAAGGCTTTGTTGGTGGCGCGCTTTCACCAAACTTAGCATAGAGCAGGTTCCAAAGTTCTGTCCGTCCGGCATCATATCCCAGGGCCCAAATTCCAATCCCTTTGAGATCATTAAACATCGCAAAATCATATTTCAAAGATAGGGATAGACTATCGTCATACCAGCCCTGGTTCCATCCGTTGTTATTGTAATTATACCAGGGGGTTTGTGAAGACTGGTGCCATAGTTTTCCATAAGACTGGGCCAGGCCTTCTATCTCAGAATAGAATTTTGCGTCCCCAGTCCCGGTTGTGTTTGCACCAGGAGTGCTTGAGGATGATGGCCACTCAAATCCGTAATAGGGGCAGCCAAGTATTAGCTTATCCGCTTGATAGTTTGTCTTGTTTAGGTAGTCTATCACGGTCCATGTTATTGTATATCCTGGTCCAGAAAGTGGCGAATTTGGTCCCGTGGTTGAGCTTCCGCTCCAGTGATAGGCATAGCCCATAATAAAAAGACCATCACTGATAGATGCTAGCGCATTGTAGTCCCAGGCATCACTCCAGTCAACCGCGGGCATTGCCAGTGTAACCTGAGATCCTGGTATCTCAGAGTGGAACGTATTAGTAAGGTCTGTGATAAAGGTTACCATGTTCTCTCTCTGAGATGATGGAAAAGATTCAAAGTCAATGTTTACACCATCAGCATTTCCTGCTTGAACCTGAGCAAGCAGATTGTTGATCAAATTTTGTCTGTATGATGGGTTGCTTAATAGTGTGGTTAGATCATTACTATTGAATAAGGTCGCACAGAGTACGACCTTTACCCCATGGGAGTGTGCCTCATTAATAAGACTCGCCACTGGCCACCCGTGCAAATTTTCGAGGTTTCCTGTTTCTGTTGCCTCGGCACTAAAATAGGCTAGAGTGGATATAAGATCAAAATTGTAGTTCGTCCAGGCAGTACCCATCCAATATGGATGATAGCCAAATACTTCCTTAGATGGTGTCCGAGTTCTTGGTGAGATTGGATGAATAAATTCAGAGGTATCAGTATTTTCTGGTTGAATATAGTTTGCATTATAATATTCTAACTGCTGCTGATGAATGCTCGGATGGTGTTGCGAAAAGGCTATTGGCATGAGAAAAAACAAGAATAGTAATTGCTTATACATCACAGCCTCTGAACAAGTCTTCAATGGACTCTCTTTTTCTAATTAGTTTTACCTCTTCATTATTGATTAATATTTCTGCTGGACGAGGTCTAGTATTAAAGTTATGAGACATTGAATATCCATAGGCACCAGCGTCCATGATCGCACACAGGTCACCCTCTTCCATCTCAGGCATAGTATAGTTTTCAGAAATGCGATCTGTGTTCTCACAAATTCTTCCGGTAATATCATAGGCCAGTGTGCCATTCTGGGATTCACCTATTTTTAATATTCTGTGGAATGCACCATAAAGTGCAGGCCTCATTAGTGTCTCCATTCCCGCGTCTAAGCCTATGAAATTCTTATAAGAATTTTTCATGCCTGTTACTTTAGCCAGGATAAAGCCGGTGTCTCCAACAAGTATTCTTCCTGGTTCAATACACAGCACCGGCCAACTAGAGTTATCTTTACCATAGTGATCAGAAAATACATTTTGTATGTTATAAAATAGTAGGTCTAGATCGAGAGGGGTATCATCATCCTTATAGGGGATTCCAAATCCACTTCCGATACTTATCTTTTCTAGCCGTTGGCTTATACAATCCTCTATCTCTTTTGCAGAATTCAATACTAGTTTCGTGATCTCGCTAAATGTTTCCACATCAAGAGTGGCAGATCCGGCGTGACACTGCAGTCCAAATCTTTTTACCCCCATTTCCTTTGCAAGGCTATAGGCATTGGTAATGGTTTCTTTTGGGATACCGAACTTAGAGTCTTTTCCACCTGTCATAATTCCTTTGAACTGACCATGTCCTTTTCCAGGATTGAGCCTAAAGCTTATATAATCAGGAACCCCAACAGACCCTAACCTTTTAAGTGAGTTCAGGTCATCTAGATTGATCTCGCAACCGCTTTTGTATGCGGTTTTCAGGTCATCAACAGATTCATAGTTTCCTGTGTACACGCAGTCAGACATGTCGACTCCTGTTTTCTGTGCGGCATATAGTTCACCTGGGCTAGAGCAGTCACAGCCGAGACTATTAAAAGCCTTTTTGAGTGTCGAAATAATATGAATATTGCTGTTGGCCTTGACCGCGTAATATATTTGGTGATTGTCAAAACTATTGCCAATGGCACTAGAGATCCTGTTAATATTTTCTTTTAGTCTATTTTCTGAGTATACGTATAACGGGGTCCCATATTCGTTTGCAATATCCTCTAGCAGACCTTGGTTAGATATAAGACTAGATAGTGGATGGTTATTCATTTTAGTTTGTTTCGATATGTCTATCTATTTTAATCATATTATGCTGGACAGATAAATAGTAATTGTGACTATCTAGTTAGCCATTTTTTCTTTATTATCTTTAACTTTTTTATAAATATAGAGCACGGAGGCCCGGATATCTTCATCGCTGCAAGACAGGCAGTTTCCTTTTGGGGGCATGACACCTAGCGCACCGTTATACCCTTCAATTACATTACCTAAAACCTTATCCATTCCCTTATTTGCAGACTTGTTCCATGATCTAAAGTCAACCATTGTTGCGGCACCAGCTGTCCCATACCTGTGGCAAGAGGCACATACATTATTATATATTTCTTCACCTTTAACCAGGGTTTCAGGCTTTATAGAATTAAAGTCAATACGGTTGTATATGTTATCTTTTTTATCGTTGCTGCAATTGAGAGCCAGTAATGAAAGTGCCGTAATGATTAAAAGTGTTAGCCTAGTAGACATAATAATTATTGAAATTTAGACTAACCCCAGTATTGTATGCAGATTTCATTATTCTTATTATCTTTGGAATGTGTAATACTATCTCACAAGTATTGTTGGCAATGCATAGAATAATTGAGCCAGTAATAAGATTTTTATTATCTGTTATAATAATTGTCTCAGTATTGGCAGGGGAGCAGAAAAAAAATACCTCTCCTTATTCTTTTTCAAAAAATATAGATTTGACAATCGCTGGCATCAGCAGCGGCTTATTAATTGGCTCTGTTTTAGTAGATTATTCTCCAATGAGCAAAGAAAATATATCTACCCTGAACCCTGAGAATATATCCGGCTATGATTCTAAGGCCATAAATAACTGGGATCTGAATAGTATAAAAATGAGTGATATTTTATTATACTCTAGCATTGCCGTTCCTGCATTATTATTGGCAGATGAAAGAGTCCGTGATGATTACCAAGGTTTCTCTTTATTATGGGCAGAAAGTCTTTTTCTCACACTTGGCATCACAAATCTGACCAAGGTTTTAGTGAGCAGGCCAAGGCCTTATTTGTATGGAGATAAGGCCTCTGAAGAGTACAAGCTAAAAAACGATAATAGAAAAAGCTTTTTCTCGGGACATACTTCTATATCTGCGGTATCTTGTTTTTTAATGGCCAGTATGTATGACGATTATAATCCAAACAGTAAGCTGTCACCATATCTATGGGCCGGTGCGTGTTTTACGCCCGCGCTCACAGCCTATTATCGTTATGATGCTGGGAAACATTTCCCATCGGACTTAGTCGCTGGTTATATTGTAGGCAGCGTCGTTGGTGTCTTCGTCCCCAAGTTGCACACAAAAAGTAGTAAAATAAATGTTGGACTAACACTTCAAGCGAGTGGAAAATTCAGAACTCATTTATCCTATAGGTTTTGATTCTAGAGCATTTATTGGTTAATATAGTCCCGCATATAGAGCAAGAATCATGAAAATATCCATCGAATACTGTAACGTCTGAAACTACCTCCCTAGGGCCTCCAGTTTGGAGCAACATTTAAAGGCCAAGTATGATGGTGCTGCTGTAGAGCTCATCTCTAGTGGTGGTGGCGTGTTTGAGGTGACTCTTGAGAATGAACTTATTTTTTCAAAGAAATCTCTGGGCCGCTTTCCTGATGATGGCGAGATAGACACCCTCATAGATCAGAATATAGCTTAGATCATATTATTAGTTGACTTATAATACTTTTCTTTTATAAAATACTTACGAGTAACTTACGAGTATTTATGATATTTAATTTAAAAAGACGACAACAAAGAAAACATTCATGGATGGTCCTTCGTGCGATCAATCGTCTCAATGGACATGATACAAGAGAAAACGGGATTAGTCGTTTATGCAGATCTTTTGTAGACCAAAAAGAAACACATTTTTTAACGTCATGAGGCCACTGTCCCTAAAGCAAAATAAATTTCTGAGTTTTATAAAAAATTTTATACTAGCTCAGGGTGAGGCCCCTACCTATGATGAAATAATGTCTGGGCTTGGCTTTAGATCTTTAGGGACAGTGAACTGGTATGTCAATACGCTCGAGGATGAAGGATATTTATACAGGACAAAAGGTTCTAACGGCAAACGAGCGTTAACACTAACTCAAGAGCACGCCACGCATCCCGAGGCTTGTTTGCCGTTA
>CAJWMI010000080.1 GCA_913043185.1 uncultured Fidelibacterota bacterium
ACCACAATGTCTGCCCCTCTAAATGGTGCTACTATTGCAGACATTGTAAACAAATTCATTCCATTAACTAATAGTATGCTTCCAATTGTTGATATTATCAGTACAGACTATTATGATTTAGACCTATACCAGTGGGATCTAAACAGAAAAATTGATGAATCTTTTTTTGGCTATCTAAATCGTATGGTATCTAGCCCATCATGGTCAACAAAAAATAGTATCGCCTTTGATGCTACACTCAGCGGCGCAAAAAACATAAATGATATGATCTCAATTGATCCAAGCGTATACTATTTTTCTTATAGTACAAGTTGCAGTAAAAAAGACCCTGTTAGAGGATATCACATTCCAGAAGAAAGCCTAAGCCTTCCTAACTATCCACTATGCTACCTGATGGGTAGAATAAAAATAAACGCCGGCAATGGCCTTGTCACTGACTCTACCTGGTTTGAAAACGATGGAACAGTTAACACAATATCGATGGTAAGACCTTTCACTGGTGAAGATGGGCCTGAGCCATTGGTATACTATAAAAAAGAGATGAGACTTAGGCCTGGCATATGGAACTATATGGGCAAATACAACCTAGATCATAAAAATTTTATTGGGTTTTTTCTTGATACTCAAGAATCGGTAGACGATATGTATAACCGTTTCGAACGTCACGCTAGCATACTTTATGCTTTGCCATAGTCTTTCATTACTAAATTTATTTTGTTTATGTTCTCTTAAACAATTTTAAAAACATAAGAAGGAATTAACATGGGGCACTCTGACAATATTAAAATAAGTGATCTAAAAACCATACCAAATATGTTAAGTATAAGCAGGCTCATACTGATTCCTGCTATGCTAATCCCTGCATACTATATTCAGAATGAGGCTCAGGCTAGGCTTGTTTTTCTAATCATGTTTATAATTATTGGCGTAACAGATAAACTAGATGGAACACTTGCGCGCTATCTAAACCAGACAACAGCGCTCGGAGCAAAGTTAGACACAATAGCAGACATGGTATTTTATCCACTCATAGCTTTGTGGCTCTATAGGTTTGAAAGTGGAGTTGTTGGCGAATGGTGGAACCTTGTTTACTTTTTATTGGCTCTGTATTTTTTCAAAATGGTGACCGGAAAAATAAAATTTGGTTATGTCCCAGCCTTCCACACAATCGGAGCTAAAACCTTTTCTGCTAGTCTATATTTTTTTATGATCGCAGCTATACTTGACCCCATCTTAGCAAAATCAATATTCCCAGTTTTATGTGTAATTGGATATATAAATCAATTAGAAGAAACATATATTTTACTTACTAGAGACAGTGTAGATGAAAATATTAGATCTGTGTTTGATTAGTTTCCGACAATAAAGACAGCGTTACCAAAAAGCAGTTTACCATTATACCAAAATCCTCTGAACAATGGATTATCCACCATGTAGACAATCCTGCCTCTGCCACTCTCATGCACACCAAAAATAAGATTATCTTTTATCTTTTGTTTTACCCGATGTCCCATAAAACCTGAAACATGAGATGAAGAATTTTTTAGTGTCCCAACGTTCCAACCTTTTGGAAGATAGGGATACATTCGAGAGCCCTGACGAAGGGAAAAATAATTTTCATCATAACCAAACATAAGCGGATGTGAGTTGTCTACATCAACCCTGATGATAGATCCATAAGACGACTCAGAAAGCCTGGCCCTATTTTTATCTTTATATTTCTTTAACTGATTTTCTTTTTGTCTTTTCTTCTTCAGATCTTGTGCTGCTTTTTTTGACTCTTTCGAATCATATTTAACAAGACCATATCCATTTTTATCTACAAATTTTTCCATAGCAGATCCTATTACTATAAGCCGGCCTCCAGATCTGACCCAGTCTAAAATTCCCTCAGGAGGCTCATTAATTATTAGACCATCTGCGTTGGTATCTTCTACTATTTTTTCTGACGGGCTAATCTCATTGACAAATGAACCATAACCGCCTTCAGGCATTATTAATACATCTATCTTATCTAGAGGCAGTGATTGAATCTCCGATGCATCATATATAGATATTGGATAGCCAATCTGCTGTTCAAAATAATGCCATATTTCACCAAAATTATAACTACTAACTTCTTCACCACTAAGGACTGCAACCTCAGGAGCTTTCACAACGCGCATGGTTGAGGACCCAAAGTCTTTCCCTTTTGTAACTAGTCCAGTTGTTACGGACCTTAAATTAGTATTATATTTTTTAGAGATTTTTCTTAATAGTGTGTCAAACCGCTGTCCTTTTGTTTCATTCCCTTTTCTTGTAATGACCAGAGTGCCTCTATCATACACAATACCACCTACTTCAAAAGGTTCTTCAGAAACACGGACAACAATATTATTTTTCAAAACCTCAGATAGAAATTTCAAATCATAAACGCTTTTCCATGGATTTATATATGCATAAGGCTCATCATCCCAGACATGAACGACCTTACTACTTTCGTGAATATTAAAACCCTCCTGCGAAATGACTGTCTCGAGAGCATATGCCTCTAAACCATAGACATATGGAATAGACCAAGCAGTAATATCATATGTAAGAGAATCCTCATAATGAGTTATTGGCTCAAACAACACCTGAGTTAAAACTGATTTTTTTTGATCCGCTGAAATGATAATATCATTCTCTTGTATCCTAAACGAATCATACTTACCCGAAAAATAGCTATACCCCCTGACAGAACGAGACCTATCATCCATAGGGTTTCCATATTTTATTCCATGTGTATCTAGCCATCTTAATAAGTCTTCCCTTTTAGGATCGTTCAGCCCTGCTTTAATTACGAAAGTTTTATACTTACTGATTGGATTATCTATACCCTTATTAAAAAAATACTTAAACTCTTTTATGATTCTGTCTTTATGCTTGTAAGCAGACTCTACGGTTGATAGCCCAGTAGTGTGGTGCTGTTTTATTCTAGATCTGAGCGTTAAAGTATCGCCATCAGAAGTAATTGCAGAAATACCCCCTGCTGCTCCCCCAGCTTTTTCATATGTCATCCCTATTGCACCATTATATATAGGGTACGTATCACCATAACCAGGATACAAAAGATCAAAATGTTCTTTTGTGAAATAAAGCCAGTTGCTATTATCAAAATATCGTGAATGATTTTTCCCAATTATCTTTTGAAATTCTCTTTGCCACGAGGTTATCTGTAAATGATATGGCTTCGCAGCAGGGGCAAAATAATATGGCTCATTAAAATACTGCTCATGATAGTCTACATGTATATGCGGCATCCAACTATTGTATAGTTGCATTCTCTGAACAGTCTCCACCTGAGTTTGCCATGCCCAGTCTCTGTTAAGATCAAAATAATAGTGATTTGTTCTTCCTCCGGGCCATGGTTCCTGGTGCTCCCTTGTGCTAACATTAGCATCTGGAGGATGTGTCCCAGTCATAGTATAAAACTGCACATATCGATCGCGCCCATCAGGATTAATGCAAGGATCAATAATAACAATTGTACGTCTTAACCAATCCATTGTTTTTTTATTTGATGTGTTTGCAAACGAGAAAAGAGTTTCCATAGCAGCCTCTGTAGAGCTTGATTCGTTACCATGAACTGAGTAACTAAGCCACACTAACGCGTAATCTTTTTCTGGGGCTATTCCTTCTTCCAGGCCAGCTGAAATAAGATGGTTCGTTCTAATTTCATCAACAGAAAGTTTATTCTCTGGGTGTGTGATAATGGCAATGAAAAGAGGCCTGCCCTCATAGGTTTCTCCATACTGAACTAGGTGGACGCTCTCACTTGAAGAATCAACCTGCTTAAAATAGTCAACTACTCTATGGTGATATGTAAATCTTTCACCTAGCTCATAACCAAGAAATTCTTTAGGAGAAAGTGGAAACGCAGAATAAAGGTGCGTCGATGATAATATAATGTAGACTAATATTATTAACTGTTTTCTGATAGGTATACCATTATTGCATTTTGAATATGCATTCTGTTCTCTGCCTGGTCAAAAACAATAGAATAGTCTGCCTCCATAACACCATCGGTTACCTCGCGCCCCCTTTCGGCAGGAAGACAATGCATAAACAGGGTTCTTTTTCCAGAGCGCTTTATAAGAGATTCGTTTACCTGGAAATTTGAGAATATTTTTTCTCTTTGGTCTGCTTCATCTTTCTGGCCCATTGACGCCCACACATCGGTATATACAATATCCGCATTCTCTATAGCTTCCATAGGATTATGAGAAACCTCTATATCAGAAATTTTGGAATCAACTGCTTTGTTTATTGTGTTTTGATCAGGCGTATATTCCTCCGGGCAGCAACATACAAAGCTGATGGGAATCCTCATCGCTAAATGGAGCCAAGAGTGCACAATATTATTACCATCACCCATATAAACTATTTTAGGATTATCAATATTCCCTAAATGCTCCCAAACAGTAAAAATATCTGTCATTATCTGGCAAGGGTGGTTATAGTCTGTGAGTCCATTAATCACAGGTATAGTTGAGTACTCTGCTAGTTCAAGAATATGATCGTGATCAAAAAGTCTGGCCATCATTATATCATTATACCTACTAAATAATCTTGAAATATCTTTAATAGCCTCTCTCTTACCAATGCCTATATCACTGGGCCCTAGAAAAAGCGCATGCCCGCCCATCCACTCAAAACCGGTTTCAAATGATACTCTGGTACGTGCAGAAGGCTTTGCAAATATCATGGCCAAAGACTTATTATGAAACGGACTGTAGTCTTCTCTTTTATGAAATTTTTTCTTTAAGTCTTTTGCAAGATTGAGTATTTCCCAGAGCTCAGACTTATTATAGTCTGATATGTGTAAAAAATGTTTCATTAAATATTCACTTATAAAATATATCTGCTTAGATCTTGATCAACAGCAATATCTCCAAGAGCATCCTTCACATACTTTGCTGTAATCTTTATTTTTTTTTGTCCAGACTTTGGATGCTCAAATAAAGGGGTTTCAAGTAGTGTGGTCATTATAGTATGTAATCTTCTTGCTCCGATGTTTTCAGTTTTCGTGTTAACCTCTGTTGCTAGCTCAGAAATCGCCTTGATGGAAGATGATTCAAACTCTAGGTGGACACCTTCAGCCTCAAGAAGTGCAACATATTGTTTAATCAGGGCTGATTTTGGATGTGTTAATATTTTAATGAAATCTTTGGTCTTCAGCTTATCCAGCTCAACTCGAATAGGGAAACGTCCCTGCAGCTCCGGGATCATATCTGATGGAGTACTAATATGGAAAGCCCCTGCTGCGATAAATAGAATATGGTCAGTAGAGACGACTCCATACTTAGTATTAACATTGCTCCCTTCTACAATAGGCAAGAGATCTCTTTGAACGCCTTCTCTGCTTACATCCGGTCCATGTCCTCCGTTACCATTAACTACCTTATCAATCTCATCTATAAAAATAATACCATTATTCTCTGACCGCTCTTTAGCAATACGGATGACCTCATCATTATCAATAAGTTTTTGAGCTTCAGCATCTATCAGTACCTCACGAGCTTCCGAGACCGGCATTTTTCTTGGTTTTTTGGATTTCGGGATAGCATTGCTAAGCATATCTTTGATGTTCATCCCAAAATCATCCATCCCTATTGGACCTAAAACCTGCATACCTGTTATTGTCTCTTGCTCAATTTCAATCTCAATGATATTATCCTCAAAGTCGCCATTTTCTAATTTTTTCCGCAATCGAGAACGTGTCCTTGCATGACGTGCTTGAATCTCTTCGGATATGGATGCATCATTTTTGGGTTTATCTGGAAAAAGAATATCAATAATTCTTTCATTAGCCAGGCTCTCTGCAAGTCCAATAACCTCTTCTTCTTTTTCTCTCTGCACCATATTAAAAGACGTGTCCATCAGGTCTCTGATCATAGACTCAACATCTCTTCCAACATAACCAACTTCAGTAAACTTACTTGCTTCAACTTTTACAAAAGGAGCACTAGTAAGAGCAGCCAGCCTCCTGGAAATCTCAGTTTTCCCAACCCCAGTAGAGCCTATCATTATTATGTTATTAGGCATAATCTCATCACGCATATAACCAGAAACTTGTTGCCTTCTCCATCTGTTTCTCATTGCAATTGCTACCGCTTTTTTCGCTTTAGCCTGTCCAATAATATACTTATCAAGCTCTCGGACGATTTGTTTCGGAGTTAGTTCTTTCACCTAATCTCCAAGACCGTAATAG
>CAJWMI010000081.1 GCA_913043185.1 uncultured Fidelibacterota bacterium
AGTCTATGAGGTTCTTGTGGAGTCGAAAAGTCGTCGAAGAGACGGGGAGTTTTGCGGCCGCACAAGTGGCAATGTTATCGTGAATTTTCCATCGACTGGACGTTGTCTTGGCTCACTTATAAATGTTCAAATTATGCGCGCTGGTCCCAATAGTGTCTGGGGCAAGCAGGTAGCTGTCTAGGTATCGACGTGTTGTTTTTGGAGTGCTTGCAATGCAAATAGAGATGACGATTAAAGGGTTGATGGTGGACCCGGTTACGAACATGCCTATCGTTGTGCTCAGAGACAAGACCGAAGAGCACTCGCTGCCAATATGGGTAGGCGTATTTGAGGCGAACGCCATTGCTCTGCAGATAGAAAACGTGACGGCTCAAAGGCCGATGACTCACGACTTACTGCGAGACATCATTTCAAACTTTAAAGGGACAGTGGAGAAGGTTGTTATTAATGGTCTGAGTGAAACAGACATCCAAAGAGGACACACATATGCTTCAGCTTGGCCTTCAGTTTTTATTGGGGCTTATGCTGATCATATAAGAATTGTTAAAAATGATAATCCTGAAGGAAAAGTTGTAGCACTTTATCTTGCTCCTGTAATACATGAAAGAGTAACCAGGGGGATGATATCAAATCTAAATGATATAGATGTCAGTTTACAATGTCTTGAAATTTCAAATTTCATAGACATTTTTATTTTCAATAAATATATTGTTTATTCATTTTCCTTTTCAAGACCTCCCCCTGCTCAAATAACCTAATAAAAAACTTAAACTAGCTTGCTATAGATAATGCAGCTAGACCTATTTATATAATTTCTATTTAAAGGAGATAAATATGAAAAATTTATCTATGCATAATTATGTCAGTTATGGCATACGTGCTTTATTTTGCTTTGTGTTGTTTTTTAACTTTGCTTGTGAGGATGATGACCACGATGGTCACGATCATGACGATGAGCATACCGATGCAGATGGGTTTGTTCTAGAGAGTGAAAGCGGAGTAGAGGTTTACAGAGAATTTGAGGGTGAAGTCACAGGCTCTATTACTATAAGTGTTGGAGACACTCTTGAACTTTCTGTCCATTTTCTTGATCATGAAGGAGATGAGATCGAGCATGAAGAAAATGAAGATGAAGACCACGAAGATGAATTGTCTATATCTGGCAACGACTCAAATATCGCAATTGTTGAGGCAGAGGATCATGAAGAAGGTGACGATCACAACCACGATGAAGAGGAACACGGTATGGCAATTCATGTAATTGGTGTTAGCGCTGGTTCAACCAGTTTCCAGCTGCAGCTAATGCATGAAGGTCATTCTGATTATACTTCAACAAATAACGTTCCTGTAGTTGTTAATTAAAACACTCACCATATGTATTACCTTGGGTGTAGTATTTGCCCAAGGTAATACATTTAATGGAATTGTAATTGATTCCGAAAAGGAAACCCCTATTCCTAGTGCGAATATCCAAATTAAGAATAGCGAGTTAGGCACAAGCTCCGATGACCTCGGGAAATTTTCTTTTGATATTGAAACTAATGGTGATTTTGAAATAATTATATCTGTAATTGGCTATAATGATACTACTGTAGTAATCAGTAATGGATATCAGAAAAGTGTCACTAAAATTTTTATTAATCCTAATATTATTGAATTTGATGAAGTGCATGTCTACTCGCACAGGCATAATGACAGCGATAATGCACCATCATCTATTGCATTATTTGGTAATCGATTTCAAAAAACAACTAAAAACAGTTTAGCATCTACCCTAGCTGGAGAATCAGGTTTATCTGTCAGGTCTTTCGGTCAAGCATCAGAAAGACCCGTCTTACGTGGATACTCCGGAGATAGATTTTTAATTACTAGAAATGGTACAGAACTAGGTGATCTTTCTGCCACAACTGCAGATCATGCAGTTGCGACAGAAATATCATCCATGGATGGTGTAGAAATTATTAGAGGACCTGAATCTTTATTATATGGCTCAAATGCCATAGCTGGGGTCATAAATCTCTCAACACTTGGGTTTAATAAAGAAATAGTTAAAAATCCAGAGTATAAATTTATATTTGGCCATGAGACTTCAAACAAATCTAATATTGCATATTTAGGGCTAACTATACCAAAAAATAATTATCAACTTTACTCTTCGATTTCTAATAGGATAGCAGAAAATCAATCATCGCCAATAGGTTTAATTGAAAATACATTCTTATTAAAATCAGATATTCTTACCAGCCTTACAAGATTCAATGAAAAAGGATTTTCTACCTTGGCGTTGGAAAATTTTCAAATGTCATATGGAATCCCTGGCAGTCCAGAGGGTCATATAGATGGTGTTGATTTAAAAATGGAAAAGTATAGTCAAGAATATAAATACCACGCAGATGTTAATCTTGGAACGTTTAATACTATTGATCTGGAACAGGGGTATATTCAATATGAACATAACGAATTTGAAAAGAATGTAACCTACCCTGCAATTATCTTAAGACAGGATATATTATATTTTAAGGGTATAGTATCAGGCGAAAAATTAAAACTCGGTTCTCAATACAAAAGAAAAAAATTTGGTGCTGGTGGTTTTTACTGGACTCCAGATACTTACGAACATAGAGCCGCCATCTATAGTGTAATAAAAACTAATTTGTTTAATTATGAAGCTAATTTTTCAGGTAGAATAGAGCATATAGTTATTAATCCAAGAAGTGGTGATACTTTCTTTTCAAATCTTAATCCTGATGATATTAGATCACGTAATTTTACTTTATTATCTGGAGGATTATCTTTATTAAAAGAACGTGGAAACTTATCAAACTATTATCAATTTCTAATCACAAGTAGAGCACCAAGTATTGAAGATCTATTTTCAGACGGCCCACATTTAGGAAACTATGCTTATGAAATAGGCGACCCAAATCTTGAACAAGAAAATACTTTAGGCTTTGAAAATACAATATCTATATTTAATTCTAATTATAAAATTAATCTGACAAGTTATCTTAATTACAGTCCGAACTATCATCTCAGTGAAAAAATGGGTGATGGCTACACTCCTGGGGCTGATTGGATAGAGTGGGGTAGTGGACCTATTGGTTGGCTATATAAATACAGACTAATGGGCCTTGAAGCCTTAAAATATGGTTTTGAACCTCATTTTACTATTGATTTTGAATCCTCTAAAATTAATTGCAATGCATCAATTATCAGGGGTATCAACATGACGGATAATAATCCACTCTCTTATATGCCACCTGATCATATAAGATTTCAATATGAAAAAAATGTACTATTTCTGACAAATACATTTGAAGCTGTTCTAGTTTCTTTCCAAAATAGATTAGGTGAGTTTGAGACTAAAACTGATGGATATAGTTTGTTCAATTATTTTGGATCATATACAATTTCAAAAAATGAGAAAACGCATAAAATAATTTTTCAGTTAAAAAATATTTTAAATGAAACTTATTACAATCATCTATCAAAGATAAAAATGATAATGCCTGAAGCAGGCAGAAGCTTTAATATTAATTATAGGATATATTTTTAGTGCTATATAATTAATAACCCATAATGTGTTTCAGCCTTTTTCTATCCACCTAAACCCACCTTAATGGTTCCCCATACCCACCTTTTTTAGTTGAAAATTGAATTACCCATAAAAAAATATAGATTACATAAAGTATATTTAGATTAGACTGTTTTATGGATACATACTTACGAACCTTAATATTAATTCTCATCTTCTCTTTTTATATTGGTTGCTTAGATCAAAAACCAAAATCAAACAGGACATTAGATGTCACTCTGAATATACCTGAACGAAATAATAATTCATTATTAGGCTCAGGATTAATACCATTAATTAAGGATTTTGATATAAAAAGCAGAGAAGATTTTATTTATTCGGAAATCATTTCTGGCAACATCCCTGATTTCATAAGAAATCTTAAAGAAGTAATCTATTATCATAATCTTGGTAATAAGGTCATAGAAGTCAAATTTTATGTTATGATTGATTATTTTTCTATTGGAAGTAATGACGATTATTTCGTCATACCAATGACCCCGATAATTGCTCAAAAATTAGCAAATAATCTAGAGTTGACATTTTTAACTTCAAAAATGGTAGATATAGTATGGGACCAAGCACCACTTAAACTTCAACCGATTACAATTCCACCTTCAGAACAAATGACTTCCTTTGAGATATTTGGGACACATAATGAATTATTAAATCAACAAAGGGTACAATACAATCAAGAATATCCTCTGGGTACACTACTAGCTGGAGCCAAGAAAGATATCATACTATCAAATATATTAAATGATCATAATGATAAAGTCATCATTTATGGTTGGCATCAAACAAATGGAATACCTATACAACCAGTTTATTCGGGACATATCATTTGGTATGTTGATTACAGCCATGGAGTGAGATTCGCTCATTCTAGATGCCTAATAAATGGGGAACCCAGAATAATTACAGATATATTGAAAGATAATAATCTATTTTATCTATTAAGCGATGAATCAACAAGTATTCAAAAAACTAGTTATCAGACAGATTTATCTTTTTACCCCTGATTATTTTGAATGTATCTGATTTTAAGATATAAACTAAATGACCAGTGTATCTTTAGTGGAAATTGAGCCATTTTATAAAAAAACCCCACGAATGCGGGGCTCGGATAAATCTAAAATTTATGGGAATGAATTTATTCTATAAAATAACCTATACCAAAATTATATGATTCGTATTCACACCACATTAAATCATTACCACCAAAATTATTAATATCACTTTGCATATAACTTCGTGAAATCTCAACAAAAATATTATCAATAAACCTAGTTAAAATTCCAACACTGGAATAAAAACTGCCAGCTAAATCACGAAAACCATCAGATGAAAAATCACCATCCCCATGAAAATATGTTTCACCATATTTAGCAAAATATATTAAACCACTACTGCTATTAACTTGTATTATCCCATAAAAAGAATTGAATCCAAAACTGCTGGGTGAGTTAGAAAGTTGTCTTTCAATTTGGATTTCAAGCCCACCACCAAAATTAATCCATTTTGTTTTTTGAAATATAATATCAACACCTATTGTATTTCCTAATTTTTTAGGTCCTTTGTTTCTGTATTCCAACTCTTTTACTAAATCATCATCTGAATTTTCAAGCAAAAATTTTAATTTAAATGTCCCTAAACCATCTATACTATATCGAGGATAAAAGGTGATTGGTTCATTTATGCCTGAAATAGAATAATAATTCTTTGAAAATGAAAAACAAAAAAGAAATAGAAAATATATAAAGATTGCATGGAAATATCTTTTCATAAAAAATCCCTAAAATTGGCTTAATCTACAAAAAATCACCCTACAATGTGTGTGAGGCTATAAACAAAAAACCCTGCGAATGTGGGAGTTATTTAAAGGTTTAATTGAAAAATATTTAGTCACATTCACCTTTAGTCCATAGTGTGACACCTGCATTTTCAGCATAGCAATCATTATCATAAGTCAATCCATTACAACCACAAACTGGTTGATATTCTTCGGTACAAATGGCGTCATCTGATATCTTTGATTCATCTATACATTTATTATACTCGCATCCCCAATAAGTTAACCCAATAAGTAGCATTAATGATAAATACCTATGCATTTCAAAATCTACTCATTATCCCAGAAACAAAAAACCCCACGAATGTGGGGCTTGATATTGTAGAAAGGGGTAGAATTATTTAATCCAATTTTCTACTATCACATAAAATTCAGGGGTTTGACTATGTCCACCTTCTTTAATTACATAGTCTGTCTCAATACCTAATTTTTCCATTAAGTTTTTTCCAGCAGATGAATATTTCAACTCTAAAACACTGTCATTTTTACCATGAATAATTAATGCTTTTTTATTTTGATATTGTGATAAGTCATTTTTTACTGTGTATTCGACTGGAAGTCTTCCACTACTAATAATAAATCCTTTAAAAAATTCAGGATAATTCAGAGCAATTTCATATGATATAATCCCACCCTGACTATGGCCACCAATATATACATGCTTAGATTTGATTTCGTTTTCTTTTATAACATTTTTGATAGTATTTAGAACTAACTGGGTACTTTCTTTAATCTGATTTTGATTAGAAGTAGTATCACCATTTTCAATCTTAAAATCGT
>CAJWMI010000082.1 GCA_913043185.1 uncultured Fidelibacterota bacterium
GTGGAGAAAATACTGGTACAGAAACTAAATTGGTGAACAAATCTGAAAATATTGTGATGGTAGATGCTATTAATCACGCATTGCATGAGGAGATGGCTAAAAATGAAAAAATGATAATCTATGGAGAAGATATTGCGGATCCCAAAGGAGGCGTTTTTACTGCTACAAAAGGTCTATCTTCTGCATTTGGTAAAAAGAGAGTTTTTAATTCTCCTCTAGCAGAGTCAAGCATTGTAGGGACTGCGGTGGGGATGGCGGTTGCAGGATATAAGCCTGTAATTGAAATCCAGTTTGCAGATTATATCTGGACAGCAATGATGCAGATAAGAAATGAAGTTTCAGTAATGCGCTATAGATCCAATAATGATTGGACCTGTCCACTAATAATAAGAGTGCCAGTTGGTGGATATATCCATGGAGCCTTATGTCATAGTCAATCTATCGATGGTTATTTTATGCATATGCCTGGTATTTATATTGCTTATCCTTCTAACGCAAAGGATGCAAAAGGTCTATTAAAGATGGCCTGCAGGATGAATGATCCAGTAATCTTTATGGAACACAAAGGGCTCTACCGGCAGCCTTATGCATCTACTGAAGAGCCAAACGAGGATTATTTACTACCCTTTGGCAAAGCTAATTATGTAGTTCATGGTGAAGATCTAACAATCATATGTTGGGGAGCTATGGTTCAAAAAAGTATAGATGCTATACATGAACTGGGGCTTGGAGAGGATTCAGTGGAGGTTATAGATCTTCGAACTCTTAATCCCATTGATTATGAAACAATAGAGCATTCACTTAGTAAAACAGGTAAGATTTTAGTTGTTTATGAGGATAATTTAACAAATGGACCAGGTTCAGAAATTTGCTCTATAATCACAGATAAATATTTTGATTTATTAGATGGACCAGTTAGGAGAATTGCTTCAAAAGATAGCCCAATTCCGTATAATTGGTTTTTAGAGGAAAAAGTATTAATCCAGGTGGAAGATATTGCAAGAGCCATAAATGATTTATTGGAGTATTAGATGGTTGTAGATGTAGTAATGCCCAAAATGGGAGAGAGTATTATGGAGGGCACTATCCTTGAGTGGTATAAGAAAGTTGGTGACTCAATTGAAAAGGATGAAACCCTTTTAGAGATTGGTACAGACAAAGTTGATTCGGAAATCCCATCACCGGCATCTGGGACGATATCTGAAATATTGGCAAATCCAAATGATATTGTAAATGTTGGTAAGGTCATCGCCAAGATTGATACGAATGAAAGCGGTATTCAGGAAGACAAAATAGAGAAAGAAGAACCAAAGTCAGCAAAAGATAAAGAAGTCACTATTCCCTCAAAATCCTTGTCTTCTCCTAATAAAGAAACAGAGAAAACTCAGAAAAATATTATAGTTAAGATGTCAGATAATACAAGCAGTGCTATCCTTACGCCAGCAGTGATGAAGATTGCAAGCCGACAAGGTATTAGTCTAAGTGAGCTTGAACTAATTGATGGAACCGGTGCAAATGGGAGGGTAACAAAAAAAGATCTACAAAACTATATTAATACAAATACAGACTCTGATTTTAAGCCTACAAAAAAATCTGTTGTAAAGCCAAAATCATTACCAAATGTTCAGGGTGGCAAAAAAATTCAGATCGACCATATGAGAAAAATGATCTCTGAACACATGCGTTATAGTCTTGATACATCTGCACATGTATATATAATGAATGAAGTAGATATGACTAATATTGTGCAATATGTTGATGAAAAAGAAGACACATTTTTTGAAAAAGAGAGGTTTAAACTTACGTACACACCATTTATTATTCTTGCAACCGTAAACGCATTAAAAGAGATGCCTGAAATGAATTCTTCTATTGATGGAGACTCTATCATTTATCATAATAGTATTAATATGGGAATAGCCGTATCAGTTGATAGTGGATTGATGGTTCCAAGCATATTTAACTGTGATGAAAAAAATCTATTGGGTATTAGCCGCGATCTGAATGCGATAGTTGATCGGACTCGGAAAAAAAGCATAAGCCCAGATGAGCTACAGGGATCAACATTCACAATATCTAACTTTGGTGTGTTTGATGCTACTATAGGCACACCTATAATAAATCAGCCTAATGTTGGAATACTTGGAACTGGTGCTATAAAGAAACAGCCAATAGTTATAGAGAGAGACAACTCTGATATTATCGCCATACGCAGTATGATGATGCTTTCGTTAGGCTTTGATCATAGATTAATCGATGGGGCGGGCGGAGCTATTTTTATTGCTAAAGTAAAAGAAAATTTAGAGCTGATGGATTTAAAGGATTTGTTATAGTGTCTGACTTAGTACCAAAGGAATATAAGCCCAAGGTTAGGCTTCAGATTGGATCAGGTTATCGATTTGTAAATGGAGTTGTAAACAATTATAACCTAAACACTGTGTGTGAGGAGGCAAACTGTCCAAATATTTATGAATGTTGGAACAGAGGAACTGCCACCATCATGATTTTAGGAGATGTCTGTACTAGAGCGTGCGGCTTTTGTGCAGTAAAAACAGGTAAACCAACCTGGAATGACACGCTAGAGCCATTTCGAACAGCAATGGCTGTGAAAAAAATGAAACTCAGACATGTGGTCATAACCTCAGTTGATAGAGATGATATTAAAAATGATTATGGTGTATCCATATGGGAGAAAACCATAAGAGAGATTCATAAATATGTTCCTGATTGTACCGTTGAGGTTCTAACGCCTGATTTTAAAGGAGATAAATCTTTACTAAAAAAAGTATTTAATGCAAAGCCTGAAATATTTAGTCATAATGTCGAATGTGTTGAGCGAATCAGTAAGGCAGTAAGGACTCAGGCAGATTGGAAAAGAAGCCTTAATGTATTAAGATACTCGTCTGAGCATGGATTGTTGACCAAAACCGGAATAATGGTTGGACTCGGAGAAACATCTGATGAGGTTATTAGGACAATGGAAGAGGTTTATGATATAGGCGTATCAATCTTTACTATAGGACAGTATTTACAACCTACAAAAGATCATTTAAAGGTGATGTCGTATATCACCAAAGATAAATTTAATCAATATAAGAATATTGGACTTAAAATAGGTTTTGATATTGTCGAATCAGGACCTCTCGTTCGTAGTTCGTATCATGCAGATGAACAGGCACGCGTAACAATAAAATAACTAGATGAATATTAGAAGTCAGTTTGTTAGACACTTTGTACGCCATTATTGCAGAAAAAATAATTATTAAACACATTTTTATATATAAATTGTTTTGGCATAATGATTGCAATAATAATTAATCATAATTAAAGCAGGAAAAACATGGCAGATAAATTATCTGAAAAAGATATTGAAAATATATCTATAGAGGGTACAGAAGAATATGCAGTTATGCCCCTTCGTAATACAGTATTATTTCCTCAGCAAGTTATACCAATATATATTGGTCGAGAGAAATCACTGAAACTCATATCTGATCTTGAATCAGAAAAAAGCAAATATATTATTGTCGTTGCTCAAGAAGATGGTTCTATAGAAGATCCGAATCCTGAAGACTTATACTCATATGGGACATTAGCAACAGTTCTAAAAGTTTTTGCAATGCCGGATAATAGTAAATCAGCTATTGTTCAGGGTATTACTCGTGTGAAAATATTAGACTATATTAATAAAGAACCATATTTCAAGGCTGCAGTCAGTACAATAAGTGATGATCCTATAAGAGATGAGATAGAGATTGTCAGTATTGCAGATAATCTTAGAAGAACATTTTCAGATTTGATTAAGGTTGCTCCCAATCTTACGGAAGAGCATACTGGCATGCTTTCTAATATTCAGAAGCCAAACAGGCTTGTAGACAGGGCAGTGTCTCTAATGACATTACCTAATCAAGAAAAACAAGATATTCTTGAAGAGATAAATATTAAAAAGAGAATAGAAAAAGCTATTTCAATTATTAATAGAGAAATTCAGAGAATAAAACTGGGTGAAGAAATACAAACCGAAGTACATGATGAAATCGCAAAAACACAGAGAGAGTATTATCTTCGTGAACAGATGAAAGCTATACAAAAAGAACTAGGAGAGGATGAAGGGACTGTTGAGCTAAAAGAACTTGAGGATAGAATAAAAGCTGCGAAAATGCCAGAAGATTCTGAATTGGTTGCAATGAAAGAATTGGACAGGCTTTCAAGAATTCCAACTCAGTCACCTGAATATAATGTATCCAGGACCTACATAGAGTGGATTGCAGATTTACCATGGAGTAAATCATCTAAAGACAGGATAGACGTTAAAAAAGCACTAAAAATTTTAGATGAAGATCATTATGGATTAGAAAAAGTTAAAGAAAGAATAATAGAATACCTTGCGGTTAGAAACTTAAAACAAAAAAGAAATCCCGACGGAAATGTACGTGGGCCCATATTATGCTTTGGTGGGCCTCCAGGAGTTGGTAAAACTTCACTTGGTAAGTCGATAGCCAGAGCTATGGGAAGAGAATTCATACGATTATCCCTAGGTGGGGTCAGAGATGAAGCAGAAATTAGAGGTCATAGAAGGACTTATATTGGAGCTCTACCAGGGAGAATTATTCAGAATATTAAAAAAGCGGGAACTAATAATCCGGTATTTATGCTTGATGAAGTTGACAAACTAGGATCTGATTTTAGAGGAGACCCTTCATCCGCTTTGCTAGAAGTATTAGACCCAGAACAGAATCATTCGTTTAATGATCACTACCTTGAGATTGATTTTGATTTAAGCAAAGTGATGTTTATAGCTACAGCAAATAATTATGGGAATATCCCCCCTGCGTTGCGTGACCGAATGGAGATTCTAGAGTTTTCAGGCTACATCCAAGATGAAAAGGTTCAAATAGCTAAACGGCATTTAGTTCCAAAACAAGTTGAAGAAAACGGTTTAAAAAAGCCAGAAGTATCCTTAGATGTTAATTCAATAAAAGAACTAATAAGCGCGTACACCAGAGAAGCAGGTGTCCGCCAGCTTGAAAGAGAGATAGCCAATGTCCTTAGAAAAGTTGCAAGAGAAATTGTTGAGACAAATGTAAAAAAGATTAAAGTAACAAAGACAAAAGTCCACGACTTGTTAGGCGCTTCTAGATTTCATTCAGAGCTTGCGGAAAGAACTACTGAGCCGGGAGTTGTGACTGGTCTAGCTTGGACTGCCGCTGGTGGCGATATTTTGTTTATAGAATCAACAAAGATGCAGGGTAAAGGTAAACTTACTCTAACTGGTCAACTCGGCGATGTTATGAAAGAATCTGCCACTGCGGGATTAACTTTTGTTAGAGCTCATGCAAATAGTTTTGGTATTGAACCTAGTTTTAATGAAGAGACGGATATCCATGTCCATGTTCCAGCTGGTGCAATACCAAAAGATGGTCCATCTGCCGGTGTAAGCATGGTGACTTCGCTAGTTTCTCTTATGACCAATACACCAGTAAAAAATAGGGTGGCAATGACTGGTGAAATAACGCTTAGAGGAAATGTTCTTCCTATTGGTGGCGTAAAAGAAAAGGTTACTGCAGCCCATAGAGCTGGAATTAAAGAGGTAATTCTTCCTGATTTGAATCGTAAGGATTTAGAAGATGTACCAGATCATGTTTCAAAAGATTTAACCTTCCACTTTGCTAAAGAGATTTGGGATGTTCTAAGGGTTGCTTTACCAGCATCCGACCAGTCACTCTCCCGAAATACTCGTCAAGAGGTTTCCCATTTACATTTATTTGTCCTGATCCTTGCTTTAGGAAAACGCGGGCAGTGGAGGTTTTTCTTCGGCCGGTGCGGAGGTGCTCTGATTTTTCCATAATCTAGGATAGTTCCAAAGTTGCGGGTTGCTGAGCGGAGTGTTTATGATTTGGTCCACTGTACACTTTCAATTTTTTAAACATCGCTCTCCCGAGAGGTCCTTTCGGGAGCATACCTTTCACAGCGTATTCGATGGCAGCGGTCGGGGATTTTGCTAGTAAATCCTCTAAATTGGTACTTTTTAATCCTCCTGGATATCCGGAATGGCGATAATACACTTTATCTTTGAATTTGTTCCCAGAGACTTTTATATTTTCTGCGTTTACTACAACTATGTAATCACCCGTGTCGGCATGCGGTGTATATTCGGGCTTGTGTTTCCCTCGCAACCTTTTTGCAATTTCACTAGC
>CAJWMI010000083.1 GCA_913043185.1 uncultured Fidelibacterota bacterium
TTGATTAGGGTAGAAAATTTATCAAAAAATTATGGACCGGTTAAGGCTGTAAGGTCTATATCGTTTGATCTTAACGACGGTCAGGTTGTCGGATTTCTCGGCGCTAATGGTGCAGGAAAAAGTACCACACTAAAGATAATGACTGGCTACATTTCACCAACCGCGGGCAATGTATATTATAATGATCATAATATTCAGGAGAATACTTCAGAAATTCAAAAAGATATTGGATATCTTCCTGAATTAAATCCTCTATATGGTGAAATGAGGGTATATGATTATCTGAAGTTCATCTCAGAAATAAGAGGAATCTCCAAAGAAAATTTTAAATCGGCATTTCAAAAGGTTGTAGAAGAATGTGCTCTTAATGCCGTCGCTCATCGCACGATAGGAAATTGTTCTAAGGGATATAAACAACGGATAGGGTTAGCCGCTGCAATGATTCACGATCCTAAAATATTAATTCTTGATGAACCTGTTACAGGATTAGATCCTAATCAGATAGTAGAGATCAGGCAGTTAATAAGAAAGCTAGGTAAAGAAAAGATTGTTATAATGTCATCACATATCCTCCAAGAAATTCAGGCTACAGTTGATAGAATAATCATAATTAATGAAGGCTCAATCGTTGCTGACGGATCTAGTGATTCACTATTATCAGATACCAATGCAAAGACAGAACTCAGCATGGACGTAGAAAATGCAGATGAAAATGATATTAATGATATGAAAGCAATAATTCCATCGATAGAAATAGCATCCATTTCTAAGGAAGATACGCACACAAAAATTAATATTAAGTATCCAAAAAATAATGATCCAAGATCAGATATATTTAAATACGCTGTTGATAAAGGCTGGACAATACTTGAAATGTTTGCTACAAAACAAAACCTTGAAGATATTTTTAGAAATTTAACTAGCAGTAATGAGTCTAATAGTGGGTAATTCTTTAATCATATTTAAAAGGGAATTAAAATCATTCTTTGATAGCCCTATGGCCTATGTTTTTCTTGTGGTCTTTGCACTATTAAATGGATGGTTTTTTACTACTACATTTTTCCTTTATGGTCAATCAGACCTTAGAACTTTATTTAATATAGTACCACTGGTGTATTTGTTTTTTGTCCCAGGAATCACAATGGGGCTAATATCTAGAGAAAAAGGTTTAGGTACGATAGAAATAATATCAACCCTACCAATTGAAGATAGAGATATTGTTCTAGGAAAATATCTTTCTGCGGTTGCGCTTATAAGTATAGCTCTCCTGTCTACGTCGATACACTTTATCACCTTAGTATCATTCGGTAACTCGATAGACTACGGTGCAGTATTCACCGGATACCTAGGATTAGTTCTAGTTGGGTCAGTATATGCGTCTATTGGTATTTTTTCTAGCGCTGTGACAGATAACCAGGTTATATCATTTATTATTGGTATTGCAATTATTTTTGTTTTCTGGTTATTTGATAAGGTCTTAGTGTTTATGCCGGATATGTTAGCAGGAATCATTCAATATCTAAGTGTAGAATATCATTTGTCCAATATTTCACGAGGTGTAATAGACACTAGAAATCTTATTTATTTCGGTTCAATAATAGGGTTTTTCCTATTTTTAACAACTAGGCTGGTCGAATCCAGACGTTGGAGTTAATAAATGCTCGTAAAAAATAAAAATTCATTTACACTATATATGAGTATTCTGGTCGGCATTCTATTGTTATTGAATCTAATTGGCAGGAACTGGTACAAAAGATTTGACCTAACAGATAATAA
The DNA here is from genome assembly GCA_913043185.1 of uncultured Fidelibacterota bacterium. The sequence goes on from CAJWMI010000083.1 coordinate 1,777, forward strand.
AATGTACTCACTCAGCAAATCGAGCGAAGATGTTGTAGAAAAAATTGATGACTTGCTTACCATGAAAGTATATTTTTCTGATGACCTTCCCGGAGAACTCTCCAACACTCAACGATTTTTGCAGGATCTTCTCGAAGAATATGAAGCACAGTCTGATAATATTAGATTCTTTTTTACAAACCCAGAGTCTAATGAAGCTCTAGAAGAGGAAGCCAGAAAAGATGGTATCCAGCCCGTACAAATGCAAGTTGTAGAGGATGACAAGCTAGAGATTAAAAGAGTTTACCTAGGAATGGTTATGCTCTATGAAGACAAAAAAGAGACAATACCCGTTATTCAAACAGCCACAGGTCTTGAGTATTTGATTACAACCAAGATTAAGACTCTTGTTAACAAAGATAAAAAAACAATAGGCATAGCTAATCTTTCAAGCAGTACAGAAATAAAAACAGAAAATCTATCTAACCAACTTAGACAACACCATAATACACAAAATGTTGATCTATCGACCGAAGGATTATTAATCGACGAGAACATTGATGTATTATTGGTTAGTGGAGCAACAGACACGATAGACTCAATCACTATATCAAATCTTAATTCATTTCTTGAGTCAGGCAGGGGTATTTTTATTGCTCAAAGTGGCGTGTCAACAGATATGCAAGTTCAGCAGGCTACTCCCATAAACTCTAATATTTTTGGTTTTTTAAAGTCTTACGGAATGAACGTTAATCAGACTCTAGTTCTCGATAAATCATGCGGAAGAGTACAAGTACAACAGCAAATGGGCTTTATCCGTATGAACGTCCCCATGGAATATCCTTTCCTACCTATAATTAAAAAATTCAACGATCAAGAGTTGGTTGTTAGCGGTCTAGAGCAGATACATTTGTTTTTCCCTAGCGAGATCTCTCTGGATACGGCCTTAAGCAACAGTGTCGCTGGCGTAGTTGATCTTTTTTCAAGTTCAAACAAATCGGCAATTATGTCAGGTAGATTCATTCTTAGCCCTGATCCTAAAACCAACCCATTTTTGCAGAATTTAAACCAGCGTGGAAAAATTTTGTGTGCATCCTCGAGACTTGTTTCAGGAGGTGAATTGATTTTAGTATCTGACTCGAAGTTTTTAGCGGATGATGCTGGAATGTCTATCCCTGAGAATATGGTTTTTCTGATGAATACTGTTGACTATCTTGCTGGAGAAAAAGAGCTAATCGCTCTTCGCTCGCGTGAGATTACAAATAGACCTCTTGAAGAGATTGAAGATGGCACCAGAAGTCGTTGGAAATGGGCAAATGTACTTCTCCCTTCATTACTCATTGCTGGTTTAGGCATGTATAGATCTAAAAGGGAAAAAGATAAAGCAGAAATATTGAAACAGATCTATGAATAAATCTCTACAGTATTTACTAGTCGTTTTTGTAGTTCTACTACTTCTTTTTTTCATTAATCAGAGTCAACAAAACAAATATAAAATATCTTCTGAGCAAATTTTTCAGGTAAAGGAGAATGATATTCATCGAATATTATTTGAAGAATCAGGAGACTCATTAGTGTTAGTAAAGTCTGATACATCATGGATTATGCCGCAGGCAGATACACTAGATATGAAAGACCGTCAGATCAATCAATTTTTTGAAAAAATCATTAATGGATCATATGATATGATTATGTCTAAAAATCCTAGTAAATGGGGTAAGTTTGGAGTAACAGATTCAACTGGGAAAAAAGTAACACTTTTCAGTAAAGAAAATGAATTACTATCATCTGTAATATTTAGTAATAAGGGTCAAGATTATTCTCATAATTTCTATCGAGAAATAGGTACAAATGAGGTTTACAGAACTACAGAAAATGTATTTTATATGATCAATTTAAGACCTACATATTGGGGCAGTAAGCCTAGTCCAAAAGAACCAGATGTTCCTGATCTAGTTCCCTCATCGTTAAATCTAGACACCAATGAGTAATATATATTCCTTCAACTTGTAGTCTAACTACTATATTAATTAACTTATTTTGTGAAAAGTAAGAGTAAACAGGTTCTAGTAGTAGGTGACAGGCTCTTAATTCAGCCAGATAAGGGTGACAAAACTTCGCCAGCAGGACTGTATTTGCCTCCCAGCGTTATAGAAAAACAAGAAGTTAAAGGTGGTATTGTTGTTGAGGTCGGACCAGGGATTCCTCTTGGTTCTCCTGACGACAGTATTAATGAACCCTGGAAAGAAGCTAAAAACGAAGTTAAATATATCCCCACGCAGGCTGAAATTGGTGACTATGCTTTATATCTAGGAAAAGCTGGAATAGAGATAGAAATAGAAAAAAAAGAATACCTGATTGTCCCACAGTCTGCGATTTTAATTCTTATAAGAGATGATATTGATAAGATAGTATCCTAAAGCTCTAAACCCATCTCATAAAACATAAAGGCCCATTTTTCAGCGTATTCCTTTATGCGTTTTTTTGTGGAGCGTCCAGCACCATGACCCGTACTGGTACCAATTCGAATTAATATCGGATCATCACTAACCTGATGTTGTTGCAGTTTAGCTGCATATTTGAATGAGTGTGCTGGTACTACCCTATCATCATGGTCAGCAGTATAGATAAGAACCGATGGATACGTTTGTTTTTTTATATTATGTAATGGAGAGTAAGAAAGTAAATTGTCAAAATCTTTTCTATTGCTAACTGTGCCAAATTCAACGGCCCATGCCCATCCAATAGTAAACTTCTCATATCGTAACATGTCCATAACACCTACCTCAGGAAAGGCAACTCTAAATAAATTTGGTTTCTGATTAATAACCGCTCCTATCAGAGTCCCGCCATTTGATCCGCCTCTAATTGCTAATCTTTCTGGAGAAGTATATCCTTCAGTGACTAAAAATTGTCCTGCATAAATGAAATCATCAAATACATTTTGCTTTTTATCAAGCATCCCTGCTTCATGCCACTCTTGGCCATATTCTCCACCACCTCGAATATTTGCTATTGCATAGACCCCATCGTTTTCAAGAATAACTGATATTGTTTTATTAAAATATGGCTTTCTGGATATATTAAATCCACCGTATCCATATAACAGAGTTGGTCTCATACCATCTAAAACTAATTCTTTATTGTGTGCAATAAATATGGGAACCCTTGTGCCGTCTTTTGAAGTATAAAACTTTTGTTTCATTACATATTTTTCTTTTTCAAACTTAGCTTTGGATTCGTAGTATATTTTTGAAGTCTTATTAGTAAAGTCATACGCAAACACTGTTGGTGGATGGACTAAGGACTCAAACCTATACCATGATATAGATTGATTATTTTCTCCCCTAAATCCATACGAAATTCCTGGACCAGGTAAATTTACTTTATTTATAATATTGCCATATAAATCGAAAATAATCCACTCTGAAATAATATCTACCATATAATGAGCGACCAGATTATTGTTTATCATATTCACAGAGGTAAGTACATTATTATTTTCGGGAATAATAGTTTCCCATAGACCTTCTTTTGGATATTTTGGATCAATTATAACTACTCTTTTTTTAGGAGATTTACGATCGGTTATAGCTATTAGTTTTCCATCAATATGATCAACAATTCTAATATCGGAATCATAATCATCTACAATTGTGATGAATTGGCTTTCAGGCATATTTAAATCTTTAACCATGAGTGATCTTCCATATGTACCTTTGCTTCGATATATCAATAAAAATCTTCCATCATTGGTAGTTGATGCATAGGCGCTTATCTTAGGATTGTCTGGATCAAAGAATATTAATTTATCATTTTTTTGATCTGTTCCGAGTTTGTGATAGAATATTCTCGAATTTTGATTTATCTGAGAAAGCTCTTTTCCTTGCTCTGGTTTTGGAAATGTTTTATAATAAAATCCGTCACCACTCCAGGCCATTCCACTAAATTTTATCCAATTTAGATGATCACTTAAATTTTTTCCCGTTGATAAATCTTTAACGTAAAACTCTTTCCAGTCAGAGCCCGATTTCGAAATTGAATATCCTAGATATTTATGATCATTAGAAAAATATATTCCGCTAAGAGCTACTGTACCATCCTTAGATAATTTATTTGGGTCGATAACAATTATTGCGGAAGAATCAGAAGCATTAATGTTTTCCTTGCTATAGAGAACAGATTGATTTTGAAGTCCATCATTTTTGTAAAAGTATACCCTATCACCTTTTATAAAAGGCATACTTAGAGTAGGATAATTCCATATTTCTGTTAATCGTTCCTCAACCTTTTTTCGAAATGAAATCTTTCTAAAATAGCGATCTGTAAAAGCATTCTGCTTTTGAACCCATGCCTTTGTCTGCTTTGAGTTGTCATC
>CAJWMI010000084.1 GCA_913043185.1 uncultured Fidelibacterota bacterium
GCATTCCTTAAGATTTCTAGAGGCGAGCCCTTTAGGATCCATACGTTGGACAGCCAACAGTATTGGCTCTATATCCTCCTCTTCTAACTCGAAACTATCAGCAATAAGAACAAGATCTGTGTCTAAGTAACCACGGTCATTTGTGTTCCAAAGTATTTCTTCAGCAATCTCTTGCTCAATATCTGTCAAACCAGAATCTTTCATTCTATTGATTACATCTTCTATAAATGAACTCCTGTCTGGTAGAGGCAGATCATTCTTCTCTTGATCAAGATAATATGAAGACTCATCCGTGTATACATCTTCAACAGGAGCATCAACCTCATTTAATATTTCTTCAGCCATTGATTTATCTTCAAAATCTTCAGGTTCAACCTGTTCTAGAATAGGATTTTGTTCTAATTCTTTTAATATAGTCTGTTCCAGATTTATTGTATTTAATTGTAATAGCCTTGCTTGAAGAACCTGTCTTGGTGCAAGCTTTTGCTTTTGTTCAAGTTTCTGTGATAGACGTGGCATTAACTAGTCCAGCTTGAACTTTTCTCCCAAATAAAGTCGCCGGGCTTCCTCATCATTTGCCAAATACTCTGATGTGCCAGATTTAAGAATCTGACCATTGAATAATAAATATGAGCGATCCGTTATCGAAAGGGTCTCCCTAACATTATGATCAGTAATAAGGACACCAATGTTCCTCTGTTTTAAGGACTTAACGATAGACTGTATCTCTTCTACGGCTATGGGATCAACCCCAGCAAAAGGTTCATCAAGCAAAATAAAATCAGGATCCATACACAAAGACCTTGCAATCTCTACGCGCCTTCTTTCTCCGCCAGATAGAGTACCTCCTTTACTCTGCCTCAAAGCGCTGACAGAAAAATCATCTAACAAACTGTCTAGCTTCTCATTTTGTTCTTCTTTCGACAAATCTTTTCTCATCTCAAGAACAAGTTTCAAATTATTTTCAACTGTAAGCTTTGAAAAAATCGACGGTTCTTGCGCAAGATACCCCACGCCTTTTCTTGCTCTCTTATACATTGGGTCAAGGGTAATATTATTATTATCCAAAAAAATGTCTCCCTTTGTCGGTTTTATCATACCAGTAATCATATAAAAAGTAGTTGTCTTGCCAGCACCATTTGGGCCAAGCAGCCCAACTATCTCATTTCTACTTACTGATATATCAACATTATTTACAACCATACGTGAACCATATTTTTTATGGAGGCCTTTAGCAATCAAAGAATTTGTTTGTTGAATACTCACTTTTTCACTCTATCTGTAACGCCAGAAGGTTTTAAAATTTTCCAATTTTGGAGATCTGAATCAGATTCGAATCCTACTCCATAGAGTGTATCTTTTTCTGCTGTGGTTATCATCACTGAATCCTTTGTGTTCATTTGTTCTTTTTTTGCGTTCCAGAAAAGTGTATCAGTATACAAAGTAATACCACTATCAGATACCGCAACCACATCTCCGATCGCTTTCATATTGTTGGTCTTTTGATCAACCTCTGCCTTCGCACTATTTAAAACCGCCACATGATTCTGTTTCTTATCAAAAAAATCAACCTTTACTATTTGATCAAGCAGAATGTGCTGCGCCTGATTATATTTTTCTAAATGGCCTGATTGTACCCTTGCCCGCTCGATCGAAGAGTCCGTTAGAATAATTGTTACACCCCAGCTTTCTTGATCTGGGTAGTCTAATCCTTTTGCTAATTTGGCCTGGTTAGATTTATCTGAACACGCTATTGTTAGAATAATGAAAGATATGATCCAATAAATATTTTTCATTGTTCAATTATTTAAGACTCTATCTCTCATGATTTTATACATTTCTTCCGTTCTACCTTGCTTGTGTATAATCCACTCAACGGCTTCTCTAAAAGCACCGTCACCTCCCTTAACTTTTGTAATATGTTTAGCTAATTTGATTATTTTAGGTGTCGCATTTGCTACAGCAATCGGGAGCCCAACTATTTCCATAACAGGTATGTCAACCATGTCATCTCCTAAATATGCAATTTGATCATCAGATAGTGTATATTTTTTTTTCAGGTCATTGTACGCATGCAGTTTATTTAAGCCTCCATTATATACATCCGTAATACCTAGTTCTTTGGTACGGTGCTCAGTGGCTGGTGAATAACGTGCAGAAATAACTGCAATCTTTAAATCAGCAGCACGAGCATATGCCACGCCTACACCATCAAAAACGGAAAATTTTTTAAATTCCATATTATCAGTGCCCTTATAGATTGACCCATCTGTCAATACACCATCAACATCAGTAATAATTAGACTTATTTTCTTATATTTATTCATGTTAACGAACCACCTTATGAATATTCATTAAATCGATTAAAAGATTTTCCAATTTGTTAAGTGGCCACTGGGTTGCAGCATCAGACTTCGCGGACTCTACATTATCGTGAACCTCCATAAAAACACCACAACAACCAGCTGCCACAGCTGATCGTGCTAATGTAGGGATCATATCCCTCATTCCTGAAGAGTGTCCACCACTGCCGCCGGGAAGCTGTGCGCTATGAGTGGCGTCAAAAATAACAGGGTATCCATATTCTTTCATAAGCGGTATAGCCCTCATGTCTGCAACCAAATTATTGTATCCAAACTGTGTTCCTCTATCAGTTAATAATATATTATTTGAGCCTGCTTCCTCAACCTTACGGACAATGTGTTCAACATCCCATGGTGCTAGAAATTGACCTTTTTTTATATTCACTGGCTTACCGGTTTTAGAAGCGGCAACCAAAATATCTGTCTGCCTGCTTAAAAAAGCAGGAACCTGGAGAACATCGACTACTTCTGCCACTATACCGGCCTGATCAGAAGTATGAACATCTGTCAGCACTGGTAACCCTGTCTCAGTTTTTACATCAGAAAGTATTTTCATTCCTTTATCAATCCCCGGCCCTCTAAATGATTTTATAGAAGTCCTATTTGCTTTATCAAACGAACTTTTAAATATAATTGGGAGTTTTATTTTATCAGATATCTGTTTTATTTCAGATGCCATTTTCAATGAATGATCGCGACTCTCAATGACACATGGTCCAGCGATAACTCCGAGATGTTTTTCACTAAATATAACGTTGCCGACTTTGACTTCTTTCAAGATTTAACTCCTGTATTTATTATATCTGGTTGCAGCCTTAATAAACTCTCTAAAAAGTGGATGTGCTTTGTTGACCCTGCTTTTTAGTTCTGGATGAAATTGCCCTGCAATAAACCAAGGATGATCACCTATCTCAATTGTCTCTACAACACCTAGATCTTCATTAACGCCTGAAATGATTAGCCCTTGTTTTTCAAGCTTATTTTTATAGCGATTGTTTACCTCATATCGATGACGATGTCTTTCTGATATTTTTTTTGATCGGTATGCAGCAAATACCTTCGTACCCGTCTTAATATTGCAATCATATGCACCAAGCCTCATGGTGCCGCCCTTTATCTTAATAGCCCTTTGCGATTCCATAAGGTCAATCACTGGGTACTTAGTACGCTTATTAAACTCAGTGGAGTTAGCACCCTTTAGTCCACAAACATGACGGGCAAAATCAATAATCGCACACTGCATCCCAAGGCATATGCCAAGAAAGGGAATATTATTTTCGCGAGCATATTTAGAGGACATGATTTTACCTTCTCCTCCTCGGGAACCAAATCCTGGTAAAATTAATATTCCGTCAACGCCTTTAAATTGTTTTTTTGCAGTTAGATCATCTATTATTTTTTCCGTTTTTACCCACTTAATATTTACTCTTGCATTATTTTCTACACCAGCATGAACAAATGATTCTAAGACACTCTTGTATGAATCAATTAATTCTGTGTATTTCCCGCACATAGCAATCACGACCTCAGAATCAGGATTCTTATAACTGTGTACAAACTTTTTTAGAAGTGATAAATCAGTCGCCTTATCTAGCTGAAGACGTTCATTGATCAGGTTTCCCATATTTTGCTCATTCAATACCAGAGGAACCTCATAGATACTCTGAACATCTCGGCCTTCAAAAACATGGTCAGCACGAACATTACAAAATAGAGCAATCTTCTCTCTTATAGATTTATCAATACTATATTCTGAGCGGCAAAGAATCATATCAGGAGCCAGACCAATCTCCCTAAGCTTCATTACAGAGTGCTGAGTTGGCTTAGACTTAAGCTCGCCACTAGCTTTTACAAATGGTAACAGCGTTACATGAACAATCAAATGATTATGATATCCTACATGTAATGATAATTGGCGTATTGCTTCCATAAAAGGCAAACTCTCTATGTCCCCAACTGTGCCACCAACCTCGCAAATTATTACATCATATTTTTTTGGTTTATTGATGCATTTTATTCTGTTTATGATTTCGTCAGTAACATGAGGGATAACCTGTACAGTTTGACCAAGATATTCACCCTTTCGCTCTTTATCTAAAACCGTGCTATAAATCTGACCCGAGGTTGCATTATTATTTTTTGTCATACTCACATCAATAAACCGCTCATAATGTCCTAAATCAAGGTCTGTTTCAGATCCATCATCTAAAACAAATACCTCACCATGTTGATATGGATTCATGGTCCCAGGGTCTACATTTAAATAGGGGTCTAGCTTTAAGATTGTAACCCGAAGACCAGAGTTTTTTAGTAGGTAGCCAATTGAAGAGGCTGCAATCCCCTTACCAAGCCCGGACATTACCCCACCTAAGACAAATATATATTTCGTTGGTTTTGGGCTGCCCATATTATTCTTGTGTTAATATTTTATTTAATCTTTTCATTTTAGAAACAATGCGGTTTAAATCTTCAGGGATATCAACAGCAAGCTGTTCAGAATTGGTTATCAGTGCCTTTATTTTAATATTATTGTCAAGGGCTCTGAACTGTTCAAGAGAGTATTCTACTTCATTATGCGAGGGAGCTAATGAGGAAAACTCAAAAAGTGTTTCTTTCTGAAATCCATAGAAACCAATATGCCTAAATACTCCACCAATTTCTGTATCATATATGTCGCGTTTAAAATCATATGCATTTTGATTTTCATCAAGAAATACTTTTACGATGTTCATATCTAAGTAATCTTTAACTCCAATATCACGACTTACTACAGTTGCCATTGAAACACTTGGATCATCAAATAATCTTACCAATTCATCAATTGTTCTAGGATCTAATAATGGTTCATCTCCTTGAATGTTAATAATTATTTCTGCCTTGTCAATTGTTTTCGCGACTTCAGACACGCGGTCTGTTCCGCTAGAATGCCTAACATCAGTCATAACCATATCAAACTTATAACTAGATAGTGCACTCTTTGTTTCTTCTGAATCAATCGCAATAATTACTTTGTCTAACATTTCTGCCTCTAAAGCTCTTTCAGCTACGTGGGCAATCATAGGCTTACCTTCAATATCAGCTAATATTTTTTTTGGAAACCTTGTAGAACCAATTCTAGCAGGAATAATACCGACAACCAAAATATTATCTCTTTCTATAATCAGTTATACTATTAACAGATAAATAAGCAAAATAACCTATAGATATTCTTGGTTTATGAACAGTATGATTCATTAGATGTAAAAAGGGCATAGTTTTTGCTATGAAATTTAACTTTTCTTTTAGATAAAGAAAATTTATTCGAAACGCAGTGACTCTATTGGATCTAGCTGCGCTGCTTTCCACGCTGGGTATATCCCAAATCCGATCCCAATGATTGAGCAAACGACTAGTCCGATTACAGCCCAGTCAAAAGGAATTATAGCAGGAATATTAAATATAACAGAAACTATATTACCCGCACTAATCCCCAATATAATCCCGGCAATCCCACCAAATTCACTCAAAAAAATTGCCTCCATTAAAAACTGTGTTAAAATATCTTGTTTGGTCGCGCCGATTGCTTTGCGGATACCAATCTCTTTTATTCTTTCTGTCACTGAGACCAGCATGATATTCATTATCCCAATGCCTGCGACAACAAGAGCTATAATACTTACTGATAGTGCAAATAATTTTATCCCACTTGTAAAGCCTGAGAATGTTTCAATCATTTCATCACTGGTAACTATCTCAAAATCATTATCTTCACCGG
>CAJWMI010000085.1 GCA_913043185.1 uncultured Fidelibacterota bacterium
AACCAGGTAATTATCCTCACCATGGATTGGGTATCTAAAATACCAAAGATGTCCATCTATTTCTTTATGAATGACCTCCTCATCGCTAATTGCTGACTTTGAGACTGGACACCAATTCACTAATCTATGGCCTTTATATATAAGACCTTTTTCATAAAGCCTAACAAAACTCTCTAATACAGCTCTAGAGTATCCCTCATCCATGGTAAACCGCTCTCTCTCCCAATCACAAGAACAACCAAGTTTTTTAAGCTGATTGATTATAATTCCACCGTATTTCTCCTTCCACTCCCAAGCATGCTCCAAAAATTCTTCTCTTGATAGGTCATTTTTATTTATCCCTTTTTCTTCCAACATTTTAATGACTTTTGTTTCAGTCGCGATTGATGCGTGGTCAGTCCCTGGAATCCAACAAGCCTCCTTACCCTCCATCCGGGCCTTCCTTATCAAAATATCTTGGATAGTATTATTCAGAACATGACCTACTGTTAACATACCTGTAACATTTGGAGGTGGGATAACAATCGTATAGGGCTCCTTTTCTGAAGCAGAATCAGCATGAAAATATTTCTTTTCAATCCAGTACTTGTACCACTTATCCTCAACCTTGGACGAATTATATTTATTTGCTAATAATGTTTCTGACATTTTATTTTACTCAAGAGGCATAAATATTAACTTCATTTATAATATGGTACTCATAATTAATACCTTTAGTCTGATAAATTTTTTAAAAAAATATGAATAGAATGAAAATTAAAATTTCAGGTATGACCTGCTCAGGCTGTAAGGAGACTGTCACTAAGGCCTTGGAAAGTGTTGATGAAGTCAAATCAGTAGTGGTTTCACTGCAAGATGGATCTGCTATTATAAATTTGGAGAATGAAATACCAATTGATCATATTCAAAAATCATTACCTGAAAAATACCAGATCCAAATAGACAGCTCAGATAATTTCCCTTCCAATACAAAACAACGATCATATTTAAGTGATCTTTATCCATTATTTCTCATTCTATTTTATATAACTGTAGGTTCAGTAATTATGAGTTGGGATCACCCGATTGATAATTTTATGATGGATTTCATGGGATTATTTTTCGTTGTTTTTAGTTTTTTCAAATTTCTCGATTATAAAAATTTCCCTAATTCTTTTTCTATGTACGATCCTTTGGCTAAAAACCTACCCATCTACGGATGGGTCTATCCATTTATTGAAGCTGCATTGGGATTGATGTTCCTTTTCAAAATTGAAATATACTTGGCCATTTTTTTAACAGTTTTATTTCTTAGTATAACCACAGTTGGGGTTGTTAAAGTACTGAGTAATAAAGAAGAAGTTCAATGTGCATGCTTGGGGACTGCAATCAAACTGCCAATGACCATCGCAACACTAATTGAAAATAGTATTATGATTGTTATGGCAATTGCTACTTTCATAAAGCTATATGGATGATATAACCCCCATCGCTAAGGCTATTTTATTATCTATTTTTTTATATTCTTTTCATTGTGATGCTTTTGCTCAAATATTCTCTGTTAAGGGGCAATTTGAATTTGGTACTCTGACAAGCAATGATATCCCTGATAGTTGGCGGTCTTACGAATCGTTTATTGGATATATACCAACCCTGTCGCTGGGGAAAGAGATCTCTTCAAATCAACTTCTTGATGCGGAATGGGCATATCACTTAAAAAGATATTATGCTGAAGACTCACTTTTTAATTATCATGAAACCAATCATCGTCTGTGGGTTCGTTATTCAAATGAAAAAATAGAAGCACGACTTGGACTCCAAAAAATCGTTTTTGGTCCAACACAGATTCTAAGACCTCTTTCTTGGTTTGATACTTTTGATATAAAAAATCCCACCGGTCAAACCGATGGAGTTGAAGCACTTAGGGTTCGGTGGTTCCCATCAAACAATACTGCTCTATCATCATGGGTCATAAATAATAAGCTTGATACACTTACATTTGGGGGAAGAGGTGAGATTACCACTGAGATTGGTGAATTTGGTTTTACGTACCACCATGATCCATCAAAATCAATAAGATCAATTGGACAACTAGAAATACCAGTCAACAACTCGCATGATAGGATCGCTTTTGATTATCGATTTGACGGCTTTATTGGTTTTTGGAATGAAAGCGCTTTAGTGAAATCTCACAAATCAACAATAGAATTATTCACCTTAGGTGCAGACTATACGCTTCCTATGTTTAATGGAGTCTTAATCATGGCAGAATCAATGCGTATATCTAGTGAATACAATAATAAAACATCCCGCCAAAACTATTCGGTATTTATGACAAGCTTACCAGTTGGGATGATTCATCAGGCAATGTATATTTCTCAAATAGATTGGAAAGATAGGAAAACATATCAATACCTAAGATGGACCAGTACCTATGATACTTATAGTTTAAATATGATTATTTCAGTAAATCCAAAACGTAATCAATACAATATACCAGTAAATTCTCTACCGAGATCGCTGTCTGGGTTCGGCACTGGTGTACAGTTTATGTTTATCTACAATCACTAAGGAGTTTTAATGGAAAATAAAAATGTAATTAGCATAAAAAACTTGGTCAAGCGGTTCCCAGTTGGAGGAGATTACTTCACAGCACTCCAGCAGGTAAGTCTTGAACTAAGTGAAGGCGAATTCATTGGCCTCGTTGGACCATCAGGGTCAGGAAAAACAACTCTATTGAATATTATTGGCGGTCTCGATTCCGCTACCGATGGTAGCGTAAGTGTTCTGAGAAATTCAATGGAAAACACCTCTCACAATAAGCGTGCTGAAATTCGGCGAAAACATATGGGTTTTATTTTTCAAAGTTATAATCTGCTCCCAGTATACACAGTATATGAAAATGTAGAACTCCCTTTAATTTTAAATAATATGGAAAAAACTGAAAGAGAAAGAAAAGTAACCCGGGCAGTTGAATGGGTAGGGCTAACAGATAAGATAAACTCAAAACCAGCAGATATGAGTGGCGGCGAATGTCAGCGTACAGCGATAGCAAGGGCCATTGTTCATGAACCAGCATTACTGCTTGCAGATGAACCGACAGCAAATCTAGACGCAGAAAATTCTCATAATATCATGAAAATATTATCCAAACTAAATTCAGAAATATCAACCTCTTTTGTATTTGCAACACACGATGAAAAAATCATGGGATACCTAAAAAGGATTATTCATCTAGAGGATGGAAAAATAATTAATGATGAAAAAATATCTAAGCCAAAATCTTCATAAATAATGCTTTTTAACATTGCAATAAAGAACCTTTTTGGAGCAAAGCTAAGGACTAGCTTAAATGTATTCGTCACATCCATTTCTTTTTTCTTGGTTATTTTTGTATCAGGGATGTATGACGGGATGAGAGAACACGCAAAAAACATAACAATAGAAACCGAAGTCGCTGGTGGAACATATTGGCATCCAGAGTATGACTCAATGGATCCTCGAACGTTTGAAGATTCGCATTCGATTATCCCTATCCATATCAAAAAGTTGATTGACCAAAAGAGTGCTTTTGGGGTACTTGTAAGCCAGGCATCTATCTATCCAAATGGACGCATAATGCCCGTGGTTATGAAAGGGATTACCCCTGATCAAAATATCGTTAATATGCCTACTAGTGTACTTGATAAACATAATGACATTTCTATCCCTGTTCTTATTGGTAGTGGAATGGCAGAAAATGCCAACCTAAAAGTTGGAGATACATTTACAATTCGGTGGCTAGATGCGGATCGGACATACGATGCGGATGAGGGGACTGTTGTCCATATAATGGAAACGGAAAATTTTAAGCTTGATCTTGGACACATATGGATACCTCTTTCAAAAGCACAATCCATGTTGGCAATGAAAGATCAGGCAACGTACGTCACTTATTCAAAAGATCTTACAAAAATAAAAGATAGTGGGAATTGGATTCATCATGATGTAGACTATATGATACGGGATATGGAGGCACTAATCAAAGCAGATGAACCAGGTGCACAGGTGATGTATTCAATACTGCTGGCACTAGCTGCCATGGGGATTTTTAACGCTCAGGTATTATCAATATTTCGACGAGGCAAAGAGATCGGTACTCTCATGGCACTGGGGATGACCCGTTCTAGGGTGGTTGGCCTTTTTACTCTTGAAGGAGGATTAAATGCATTCTTAGCTGGTATAATTACTCTAGTTTTATTTGGCCCAATCCTATTGTACTTTGGAACAAATGGAATCCCATTACCAATGGACTATACAGAAATGGGTTTGTTAGTCGCAAAAAGATTGGTCCCGATTTACTCTATCAGCCTTATTATTTCAACAACAGTTTTAATATCAATCATTGTATTAGTAGTCAGCTATATACCATCTAGGAGAATCACCAAAATGAAACCAACGGACGCGCTGCGTGGAAGGGCTGCTACATGATACGGTTTTTAGCAAAAGGACTTATCAGAGATCGCTCAAGAAGCCTTTTCCCACTACTAGCGATTATTATCACAGTCACACTGGTCATCTTTGGGATAGGATTTATGGAAGGTGCGATGAATAATTTATTACAAAGTACAGCTGTTATATCTAGCGGCCATGTAAAAGTTGTTACAAAAGCCTATAAAAAAGAAAGTAATCAGCTTCCCAACGACCTAGCGCTTTTTGATACAAAAAATATTATTCATACACTTAGTCATATGTACCCAGATTATTTTTGGACACCTAGGGTCACATTTGGTGGTTTATTGGATGTCCCGGATATAAATGGAGAGACCAAGGAACAGGCTCCTGTTTTCGCACTCGGAATAGATTTCTTTTCAGAAAGGTCCCGCCAGACAGAAATATGGGAGCTTGAGAAATATCTAATAAAAGGTCACATTCCAAAAAGTAGAGATGATGCACTGATAAGTACAAAGCTAGCTAAACAATTGAGTGTTAGCGTTGGTAGCTCTGTAACTCTAATAGGTTCGACAATGGATAATGCTTTTACTACTTATAATTTTAACATAGCAGGAACATTTGATTTGAATAAAGGTCAGGCAGATAAGCAGATGATGCTGGTTGACATTTCTGGCGCAAGACAAGCTCTTGATATGAGAGGTGCTGCATCAGAGATACTTGGCTACCATAATTCTCTTTATTATAATGATGAAGAAGCAGTATCAATTAGAAAGCATTTCAATTTAACGTATAGTGATAGTATCGCTCAGATACTTCGGAATGAAGAATCATATGATGCTCTGTCTTATATGGACGGGTGGAATAATATCAGCAATGTTGAAAAAATAAATCTCCCAATACAAAGAACAAATGCATTGTCTGATAATCAGATGTATGACAACAATGAAGAATGGGAGGAGTTATCTGTAGAAGACCCAGCTGTCTTTACACCAACAATGATTGCTCTAAGAGATAGCAGCCAACTAGCAAGTATTGTAGATTTTAGTAATGTTGCTATGGGAGTCATGGCAGGAATATTTTTAGTTATTGTGATGATTGTTTTGTGGAATATGGGATTAATGAATGGTTTGCGGCGTTATGGAGAATTTGGACTTCGTCTTGCAATAGGAGAGTCCAAAAGTCAGGTATATAGGACAATGATAATTGAGGCAATTCTTATTGGATTTATGGGAACATTAGTAGGAACAATTTTGGGGGTATCTCTAACCTATTACGTTCAGGAGTTTGGCATAGATTATTCAGAAGCGCTTAACCAAATATCTTCTAGTGCTATTGTAATGACCAATGTGTTCTATGCTAAAGTAACACCAGAGTTATACTACATTGGTTTTATCCCGGGAGTTTTGGCAACAGTTCTAGGAACAATGCTCGCTGGTCTTGCTATTTACAAACGTGAAATGTCACAATTATTCAAGGAGCTTGAAACATGAAAAATATT
>CAJWMI010000086.1 GCA_913043185.1 uncultured Fidelibacterota bacterium
TTTGTGTCATCCGCCATTTTCCCTTCTACAAAAATGACACTATCCTCCTCAACTAAGCTTTCATATTGACCATAGCAATCTGAAAATGCAATAACCTCAATATGACCTCCGATGCAATCCATTTCAAAAAAAGCCATAGCCCTATTTCGTCTGTCATATTTTTTGGTGATCTTTGTTATCATACCACCTACAATTACAACATCATTCTTTTTCAAAAATAAGCTATCAGAGAAATCTACAGTGGTAAACTCTTCTAAATCTTCAGAGTGTTCTAATAAAGGATGTCCAGAGACATACATCCCAAGAACCTCTTTTTCGAAAACTAGAGATTTTTTTTCTTCCCAAATATCAACCTCTCTAAGCTCAGGCGTTTTTATAAGTGAATTTTCTGATGAACCATTTGAAAAAAGGTCTACCTGATCTTTATTACCAGAATTTTGAAGTTGCTGTCCGTATCGAATAGCCGTGTCAATAGCATCAAATTTTTGCGCCCTAGATCCTGATACGGAATCCATAGCACCGGACTTAATGAGACTTTCTAGAACTCGCTTATTTACTTTCTGCTGATCAATCCTAGAACAAAAATCAAATATTGTTTTAAATGGGCCTTCTTTTTCCCTGTTTTCAATAATACTCTCAAGCGCTTTCTCACCAACATTTTTTATCGCATTTAAACCATATGATATTGTGCTATTATCAATTGGATGAAACTGTGTAAAAGACACATTAATATCTGGTGGTTTGACCTCGATACTTAATTTTTTACACTCATTAATGAGAGTAACAATTCTATCAATAGAGGACATCTCACTAGTAAGGTTTGCAGCCATAAATTCTGAGGGGTGGAATGTTTTTAACCATGCCGTCTGGTATGCTATATATGCATATGCCGTTGCATGGCTTTTGTTAAATCCATACTGAGCAAACTTCTCAATCAATGCATAAATTTCCTCTGCCTTTCTTTTGGCGATATCATTCTCCTGAGCACCTTCAACAAACTTTTTCGATAATCTGTTCATCAGCCTCTTATCTTTTTTCCCCATCGCTCGGCGCATAATATCTGCCTCAGCAAGTGTGAATCCAGCAATATCATGGGCAATCTGCATCACCTGCTCTTGGTACACTATAATGCCATATGTTTCCTCTAGTATGGGGACCAATGAAGGATGGGGATATTCAATTTTCTTTTTCCCGTGTTTCCTCGCTATAAAATTATCAATATTATTCATTGGGCCTGGTCTATAAAGCGCATTCATAGCAATAAGGTCACCGATGGCAGTAGGTTTTAACTTTTTTAAAAATTCTCTCATCCCTGAAGATTCGAACTGAAATACTCCAATTGTCAGGCCATTCCAAAATAATTTATATACCTCTGGCTCTTCCATTGATACTTTTTCAATTTCTATTTCTTGACCTTTTGCTTTTATAAGCTCAAGCGCTTTGTTTATAACCGTTAAGTTTCTTAACCCAAGAAAGTCCATCTTTAAGAGGCCTAGATCTTCCAACCCTTTCATATCGTACTGTGTAGTGATATCTCCCGAAGATGACTTATACAGCGGAACATAATCCGTCAATTCTCCTGGAGCAATAACAACTCCTGCAGCATGGATAGAAGCATGACGATTCATCCCCTCTAAAACAAGCGAATGCTCTACAAGCTCTTTATACTCATTTTCTGACATTTTTCTAAATTCTGGACTCTTTTTAATGGCGCTTTCCAAAGTAATGTTTAGCTCATCTGGGATGGCTTTTGCTAAACGATCAACTTCCCCAAATGTATAGCCCATTACTCTACCTACGTCTCGAATGACTTGTTTGGCTTTCATCGAACCAAAAGTAATTATCTGTGATACAGATGACTCTCCATATTGGCTCTTTATATAATCAATAACCTCACCGCGTCTTTCAATACAAAAATCAATATCAATATCAGGCATACTAATTCGATCAGGGTTTAGAAATCTTTCAAATAACAAGTTATGCTTAATTGGATCTATATCCGTTATCCCTAGTGCATATGAGACCAAGCTCCCTGCTGCAGAGCCCCTGCCTGGACCGACAGGAATATTTTTGTTCTTTGCATATTTAACAAAATCTGCGGTAATTAAAAAGTATCCAGCAAATCCCATGTTTTTTATGACATTTAGCTCATGATCAACCTGTTTATTTATCTCCGGAGTAATATCATCATATAAAGTTCTAACACCACTATCAACTATTGTCTTAAGGTAGTCATCAGGATCATCATTGTTTTCATTTTCAGGGATCGGGAAATTAGGTAAATGATAGCTACCTGTTTTAATCTCAAAGTCAATACTCTCAGCAATTTTTCTTGTGTTTTCGATTGCCCCAGGGACGTCTTTAAAAAGTTTGTGCATCTCATCTTGGGTCTTGAAATAAAACTCTGGAGTAGCATATCTAAGCCTATTGGGATCATCTCTATCTTTACCAGTACCAAGACATATATGAATGTCATGAGCTTCAGAGTGCTCTCTCTTTGAATAGTGAGCATCATTTGTGCATACAAGAGGCAATGAAAGATCTTGTGATAGTTTTTTCATATTATCAACATTCGCAAGCTCTTCTGGGATCCCATGATTTTGCACTTCTAGGTAAAATCTATCAGGAAATATCTCAGCATATTTCAAAGCTGCATTTTTTGCACCTTCATAATTATCATTTAACATTTTTTCAGGGATTTCTCCTTTTAAACACCCCGATAAGCAAATTAGTCCATCACTATATTTTTCTAATAGCTCCATATCTATTCTTGGTCTATAGTAAAACCCCTCTAAATACCCTGCCGTAACAAGCTTCATTAAATTTTGATAACCAGTTTGATTTTGGACTAGTAGAATTAGGTGGTTATTCCCCCACCCACCTCCTGCTGCAGGTTTTTTATTATGCCTACTTTCTACGGCTACATAAGCTTCACAACCAATGATTGGCTTTATGCCTGCGTTCTTTGCCTGCTTGTAAAAGGGGACAACACTAAACATATTCCCATGTTCAGTAAGAGCGAGACTGTCCATATTAAGATCATCAATAGTGTTAACCAGCTGATCTACTCTTTGGGCTCCATCTAGAAGACTGTAGTCGGAGTGGTTGTGTAAATGTACAAATTCTGATGTCATTATAATGTCCCAATATAGATTGATAATAAACCACCGAGAGTGCAAAACTTTAACAATTTAGAGCCTCGTTTCGCTGTCAATATAACTGGTTTATTTAGCAGCGAAATTACTACCACCGCTAATGGAATCTCAACCATCAAGATCAAGGATATCCCATAAAATGTATTATAATAACCTGTTAAAAATGGTATGAAAGACCCAATCCCAAGAAACAAAGATAAAATCGTGCATAATATAATTGTCTTTTTCTTTCCATAGACTATTGGGAAAGTCATTAGACCAGCAGATTTATCACCCTTTATATCAGCTAAGTCCTTAACAATTTCCCTAATCAGAGTTAAACCAAATGCAAGCAAAGCTGGTATTATTAAGGGCTCTGTTTTTTTAAAAACCAATCCAGCGTAAATAAAAGACATTGCTAAAATTAAAGATACGATAATGTTCCCAATCAGAGGATAATTTTTCAGTTTTACATTATATGCAATTATTAACGGTAAGGAAACTCCAATAGATAACAGTTGGGAATCCTTATTTAATCTTAGAGCAATCAAAACCCCAATGATAAAGGAGAAAAGGGATAAAATCAGAGCCTGGTTTCTCAAAACCAGGCCAGAACTTATAGCTCTGTCTGGGCGATTAATCTTGTCTATTTCATAATCAAAATAATCATTGAGAGTATTTGCCCCAATGGTGAAAAACATAACAACAAAAACCGGTAGAATAACAGAAATTGCTGGCCCTTCATATTTTATAATCAAAGAAGAAATTAGAATAGTTAGCCCACCTAAAAAAACATTCAGCGGACGAATGATCATAATATACCCTAAAAGATATTTCATTTGTTTTTGATAACTAATGCTCTTTTATCTTTATTTAAATCTAATTCGGTCCTTATATCGTTAAATCCATATTCACGAAAAATCTCTTCAACCCTATCAGGATGATCTTCAGTCCCAACCTCCATAATGGCCGTGCCATTATCTTTTAAAATCCTTGGTATAATTTCTGCAAATCTTCTATAAAACTTCAATCCATCATTATTATCTGTGAGTGCGACCAATGGCTCGTAATCTTTTACTTCCTTCATTAATCCAGACACTTCTTCTTTTGCAATATAAGGAGGATTAGATATCAACATATCTGCTTTCTTATTTATTTTTTCATGAAAAATATCAGTTACTACAAATTCAATATTTTTCACCTCATGTTTTTCTATGTTATTCTTAGCGACAGATATTGCTCTTTCATCAATATCTATCGCAATGATTGTTGATGATGGGATTTCTAAAGCAATAGTAATCGCTATACAACCAGAACCTGTCCCCACATCTAATATCAAAGGGTTATTTACGTTTTTTAATTCTTCTATAGATATATCAATTAATATTTCAGTTTCTGGCCTGGGTATTAGAACATTTTTGTTCACAATAAATGACCTACCGTAAAACTCAGAAGAACCTAAAATATATTGTATTGGTTCATTATTGATTCTTCTAGTAATCCACTTTCTTAAAATAGCTAGGCTTTCTGGTTTTACTATTGTTTCAAATTGTAAATAAAGGTCAATTCTTTTACACTTCAATAAGTGTTGCAAAAATAATTCGATTTCAATCCTGGGGTTTTCAATAGATCTCTCTTTTAGATATTTTTCACCCCAATTAATAAGATCTATAATGCGCCAGACTTTTTCTATTTTTGAATTTTTAGGTCGCAAAATTATTTGATTTTAACTCAATTAATTTCGGCTGATAAAATATCCTGCTGCTCGGCAATTTTTAATTTTTCTATTATTTTATTGTAATTATTAATGGAGCTAATCTGATAGTAAATCAGGCTATTGTAAGCAAAATACCGATTCAAGAATCTATTATTGATAGTGGTAGCATATCGTTATCTAGTTCTGATAATAAAACACTTATATATGAAATTAAAAGTAGTATAGATTATTTTTTTAGTGAACGAATTCTTCTTGCGGTTATGTTAATAACAATTACTATTCATCTTTTTGCATCATCATATTTTCAAATGATTTCTGTGGTTGCAACTAAAAATTTTGAAGTAGGAGCAGGATTAACTGGACTTTTAATGTCATGTGAAGGTATGGGTTCAATGTTGGGATTTTTTAACATCATGATAATGGGTCAAATAAAAGCCCTAGGGAGACTATTTTATTTTGGGGCTTTGGTAATGTGTATTGGTATATTTTTCTTTTCTTTATCTAGCAGTTTTCTAGTTGCAGCTTTTTTAATTATTATAACTGGGTTCGGGTTTTCTTCTTTTGCAATAATGTTTGAGAATATTATACTACGTATTGTGCCTGTTAATATGCAAGGGAGGGTTTTAGGGATAGGAAATTTTGTTATTGGATTTCAAATAATAGGAGCATTAATAATTGGAGCTTTGTCAGAATATTTAGGGGTTAATAATGCACTAAGATTAACATCTATTATTGGAGTATTATTAATTTGCTTTATAGTTATTCGAATAAATGAGATTAATAAAAAAAATATATAGACTTTTAATCGGTGTATGGGCCGACTGGGACTCGAACCCAGGACACCCTGATTAAAAGTCAGGTGCTCTACCAAACTGAGCTACCGGCCCAAAATTTTTTAACTATATTTACTTTATCATTATTATTTAAAAGGTGAAATGCTAAAATAGCTTAAAATTATTTAAAGGCCAATAAATAATAAAAACTCTGCCAATAATATTTTTACTATTAAGTAGACCCCAGCTTCTAGAGTCATC
>CAJWMI010000087.1 GCA_913043185.1 uncultured Fidelibacterota bacterium
TCTTGGAGGGGTGCGACCACGCTCAAAGACATGGGACCAGAGAGCAATTCCCGCACCGATACTTCGCATTGCAACAGGCTCTTCTGGTATACGCGAGATCTCAGGCCCCATCGGACTGTCCGGCGCTCACCGCTCAGACGGGACGCGCGAACACCACACATCCCAGGCAGCGCCCAAGGACAATATCTACACATGTTATCGCATATGATCTGATTCCACATGGCGACATCGACTGGAAAGAAACCACGACTCATCGCACTACTCGATTATGATGCTAATCTTGCGACAGTAATGACTGGAAACGCTAGACAACGACGATTCGGCAGAACCTAATTCTCAAGCCGATCAAATTTCAGAAGCTGCTACTAAAATTTTACTTACGTTTTAGATAAGGTTGCCAAACACTTCTAGATACGGTTTTCAGTCAATAAGGTTTGCACTTCCTCAGCGCGGTCTCTACCTGTTAAATAAGCACCATGTGCAGTCGAATAGAATTCAAGAGAGGTAGCTTCGCCAGCGAATAACAAGCGGTCAGCGAGCGTTGCAGCGAGTATCTCACGTTGTTGGCTCTGGCCAGGTAGTGCAGCCGAATAAGCACCTTTTATCCACGGATCACTTGCCCATGCGCTTGCAGTGTGCCCGATTTTATCCTTCAGAATATCACTTCCGAAAATATTCACTATGGCTTCTTCAAAGTAAGCTACAGAAGCTTGTATCCCCGCTCTTTCAAGCCATTCTGCGAAGCGGCCACCAACTGCTGCGGAAATATAGTTATAATTGAAAGGGCATAACTGCAGCCACAACACTTCCTGGCTACCAGATACATAACTGCAGGTATTGGGATGGTCAGAGAGATATAATAACTCAAAAACTGATGAAATTAAAGAAATGGACTACGTTATAAGGTGGTTATTGGATAATTTGCCTAAAGAAGTGAGTTATTCTTTAATTCATAATGACTTTAAATATGATAATATAGTTTTAAATAAAGACGATTATTCTGATATACTTGGTATTTTAGATTGGGAAATGTCTACAATAGGAGACCCATTATTTGATTTAGGTACTACTCTAGGTTATTGGGTTCAAAATAATGATCACCCGTTGCTAAAAGAAATATCTCTTAGTCCTACTACTTCTTCAGGAAATCTTAGTAGAATGGAATTAATTGATAACTACGAAAAATATAGTGAAATGAAAGTCAATCATCCTGTTTATTATTATGTCTTCGGTTTATTCAAAATATCAGTTATTGTACAGCAGATTTATTTTAGATATAAAAAAGGATATACAAAAGATGATAGATTTTCTAATTTGATAAGTATAGTAAAGGTTTGTTCATTAGTTGCTTATCAAGCTATTGATAGGAATAAAATAGATGATCTTTTTTAAATTTTAAAATTTATGTTGATAGATTAGAGATGTGAAAAAAAAATATATAATAAAATATTTATTTGAATTTATTGTAATTGTACTTGGTGTATCTGTTTCTTTCTGGTTAAGTGAGATATCAATTAATAATCAGAATGAAAAAGAAAGAATAAAAGTATTGACTAGTCTTCAAATGGAAAATAAAGAAATTAGAAATTATTGTGATGAAAGAAATCAATCATGGCTGACAGATATAAATTTATTAAACCAGTTTCTATATCCTGGAACACTTAATATTGACTCTATTTTGAAAATCACTACCAGTAAAAGTAGAATTGAACAAATACTTATTATTTATAGAGTTTTTTATCCTCCTATGAACAGATATTATTCGATAATTAACTCTGGAGATCTAAAATATGTTAAATCTGATAAAATTAAAGAGATCTTAAGTAAACTTCACAATACATCATATTTATATGTTGAAACAACAGTTGAATATGAAAAACAATTGAAACAAAGCTTTCTTCCTTTTCTTGCTCTTAATCATTCTGATGTAGTATTAGCAAGAGATAATGATAAAATTTCAATGAAAGAGTATTCATTGATCTTAAACGATGCAATTAATAGTGATGAAAAATTAAAATCAAAACTTATTATGATTAAAAGATATCTAGAATATAAAATCAATTTTTTAAGACTCTATATGCTTAGTCTTGATGATCTTGAAAGAGAGCTTAATATTTCAATGAAATAAATATTTAATAAAGCTTTTTTAATCACTTTTTATAGTACTATTTTTACGCGATATTTTAAAAAATAAATGCCAAAAAACAAAATTGCAGTCATCTACGGTTCAGATACCGGTGCTACTGAAAACGTTGCAAATCTTTTAGTAGAAAAAATTAAACCTCTGGATGTCGATTTATTAGATGTCAGTAATCTTTCTCCGGATGATTTTTTAAATTATGATATTATAATAATGGGAATTCCAACCTGGTATATTGGAGAGTTACAAAGTGATTGGGATTATTTTTTCCCAAAATTTAAAGAGATAGATTTTACTGGGAAAAAAACTGCTTTTTTCGGTTTGGGAGATCAGTTAGGATATCCTGATAGCTTTGTTGATGGTATTGGAATTCTCGCTGAAGTTGTTCTTAAAAATGGAGGTGAAGTTTTTGGTTATTGGTCAGTAGAAGGGTACGACTTTGATGAATCACTAGGTGTAGCACCTAATGGAGATTTTTATGGACTAGTTCTTGATGATGATAATGAACACGAAATGACAGATGAAAGGGTTGATAAATGGTTTAACCAGATTAAAGATGATCTTAATTAATTTTTTAATTTTTTATTTTCAGTTTCATTTTTCAGATATTGTTACATTTGTGTAAATGAAAAATCTATACTACTTATTTATATTATCTTTTTTATTGATTTCTTGTGAAGAGGAAGTTCCTCCAATAACTTATACTCTCACAACTAAAGTTACTCCACCAGGTGCTGGAACAGTAGATCCTGCCTCTGGCTCATATGATGAGGGGAGTAGTGTTACAATATCTGCAACGCCCACAGAAAATTATTCTTTTAAGCAGTGGACAGGTACAGGAAGTGGAACTGCAAATCCATTAATATTTAAGATAATTTCTAATACTACAATTACAGCTGAATTTGAGTTAATAGATTCTGATAAGGATGGCGTAGCGGATGCTCTTGATAAGTGCTCTAATACTCCAACAGGAGTAACGGTAAACTCAGAGGGCTGTGCATTGTCACAACTTGACTCTGATAGTGATGGAGTAGCCGATGACAAAGACAAATGTCCCAATACTACTGAAGGAGAAAGTGTTGATGAGAATGGATGTCCCACGCCTTTTTATGTAGATGAAAATGGGGTAACCGTAAAAGCAAAAGACTGGGTTACAGCGGGGACTACTGGAGAGCTTAATGGTATTTTTTATACTGCTGTTAATATTGATACATTAAGACTAATGTTTAGTAGAGAAGAGGATGTTAGTAAGGTGGTTACGACTTTAATTACAGACATGTCTAATCTATTCAGCAATGTTCCTATTAAAGATGTTGGACCTTATAGGCCTGCAGAATTACAGTTTAATCCAAATATCTCCTCTTGGGATGTAAGTAATGTGACTAATATGCAAAAAATGTTTGGGACTGATTCCAGTGCTTACGTAAGAAATCTTTTCAATCAAGATATTAGTAGTTGGGATGTAAGTAATGTTGTCGACATGAGTTATATGTTTAATGACTGCCATTTTAATCAACCGATTAATAGCTGGAATGTTAGTAATGTAAGAGATATGTCATACATGTTTCACAGTGCTAGATATTTTGATCAACCACTTGAATCCTGGGATGTAAGTAATGTGACTAATATGAGTTATATGTTTGGCTCTGAAAGTCCTTATTCTGTTCATGATGGTCTCAATTTTAATCAAGATATCAGCAGCTGGGATGTGGGTAATGTGACGGATATGTCAGGTATGTTTAGGGGCGCTTTCTCTTTTGAACAAAACCTGAATAGCTGGAATACAAGTAACGTAACTAACATGAATGGTATGTTTAGCGACACTAATTTTGAGTCAGATATAGAGGAATGGGATGTGAGTAATGTTACCAGTATGCAAACAATGTTTTATTTTTCATTCTTCAATGGAGATATAAGTGGTTGGGATGTAAGTAATGTAACTAATATGAATTATATGTTTGGTTTCTCTAGAGCTTTTAATCAAGACATATCAAATTGGTGTGTGAGTAAAATAACTTCTGAACCCGATGGATTTTATACCGTTGCTGCTTGGAGTAATTTTCCTCCAGCCCCAGAAGAGTACTTACCAGTTTGGGGGACCTGTCCTGGATAGATTTTTTTTATAACTATAACTAAATAGAAGCGAAACAAAATGAGAAAACTATCTTTATTATTAATTTTTATAGTATTTGGGTGTAATACAACTGACCCAATTACTGACTATCAGCTAAGTTTAATTAGTGAAGAAATAACAGGATCAAATATTTTTAAGGTTGTTAAGAATGGCGAAGTGATATACAATAAAATATTAAATTCTGGTAAGTTGGGAGATAAGGATATAAGTGAAGAAACAATATTTCCTATATGGTCAATGTCAAAACCTGTAACCACTGTAGCAATGATGATTCTTTATGACAGAGACATGTACAAACTAGACGATAAACTATCTAAATATCTTCCAGAATATGAAAATGTAACCTGCAAAGGTGAAGAGGGAGTTTATCCTTGCAATAATAAGATAAAAGTCATTGATTTACTCACACACAGATCTGGCTATACATATTACAGCGATGTTTACGGAGAAAACAAATTTATTTCTCAGCCATCTCCTTTGAATAAGTTTACCAGTTCCTACTATTTTGATAATCTCGATGATTTTTCAAAAGCAGTTGCAAATCATCCATTAGAGTTTGAGCCTGGATCACATTATCTCTATGGGCTGAATCAGGCAATTTTAGGAAGACTGATTGAAGTCCTTTCTGGAATGTCTTTTTATGATTTCCTGAAAGAGAACCTATTTGATCCAATGGAAATGAACGATACAAAATTTTATTTAACACAGGAGGAAAGGCCAAGAGTTCAGCCGCTTTTTATAAATAGACTTCCAAACACACCGTTCAACCCAAGTGAAACTTCTTTGAAGGGGTTTACATATCTTCTTGATGAACAAACCTATGACATAAATAATTCTGCTCATTTTGGAGGAGAAGGTCTTGTCTCTACTTTCTCAGATTATTCAAACTTTTGCGAAATGCTTGTAAATAAAGGTATCTATAAGGGGGAAAAAATTATTTCTGAATCAA
Organism: uncultured Fidelibacterota bacterium; assembly: GCA_913043185.1. Next base: position 5,224 of record CAJWMI010000087.1, read on the forward strand.
GTTATAATTTAATGATAGATAAATACACAAATACTGCTCCTGATCCAAATGAGCCATTTGTTTTTCCTGAGCTTGCAGGACATTATTTTGGTTTTACTTTTTCTGTTATGGAAAATCCTATTCTAGACGGAACTGGATCTCCAAAGGGAGTTTTTGGTTGGTCAGGATATCACAACACACATTTTTGGATTGATCCTCAAAACAAATTATATGGACTTTTCATGTCACGATCCCGAGAATTTAATTTTGGAATACAACATGGCTTAAAAAAAGCCGTTTATAGCACAGTAAACTAACTGACTTAGATTATGAAAAAACTACTCCTAGTATTACTATTTATTCCTCTTATTTCTTGTCAAGAAGAATCTAAATTATCTAATGAAGAGGTGATGGAAGCATTTGAATCTTTTTTTGATCTAA
>CAJWMI010000088.1 GCA_913043185.1 uncultured Fidelibacterota bacterium
TTATCATAAAAGTCAAAAATAATCTCACCTAGCGGCAGATCATAATAAACCTGGGCCTTTTCAGGAGACAAATAGTTTGTATTCTTATATGTACCCCGTTTCTTTTGACATAGAGTCATTATCGCACCAATGTATTCTTTTGGGGTTAAAATTTCCGCTGAAACCATAGGCTCTAATATTTTATCGATGTCACCTGAACTTGGCATTTGAGAAGGTGTATTAATTTTCGTGGTAGTACCGTCTCTAAGCAGTAGCTCATAAATAACATTTGGGGTTGTAGTTATAAGATTTAGGTCAAACTCTCTTTCAAGCCTTTCTTGTATAATTTCCATATGTAATAGACCTAGAAAGCCGCATCTAAATCCAAAACCAAGTGCCTCACTGGTCTCCGGAATAAACTCCAGTGATGCATCATTAAGTTTTAATTTTTCAAGAGCGACTCGTAGTTGATCATAGTCATCACCATCCACAGGATATAGCCCAGAAAAAACCATTGGCTTAATCTTTTTATATCCTGGTAATGGCTCTGAACATGGATCCTGCTTAGAGGTGATGGTATCTCCTGGCTGAATATGAGCCATATCACGAATGCTGGCTACTATATAGCCTACGTCACCTGATCTCAGTTCTTCTGTTTCAACCATCTTTAGAACAAAGTGCCCTACCTCAGTAATCTCATATGTTTCATCGTGCGCATGAAATTTTGCTGACATACCTTTTTTGATAACTCCATCATATACCCTAACATATGGAATCGCTCCCCTATAATTATCGTAGGTAGAGTCAAATATTAGTGCCCTTGTTTGAACCTTATCACTGTCTGAAGGTGGAGGGATACGATCAACGATCGCATCAAAGATTAGGTCAATACCTTCACCACTTTTCGCACTGGCCAGTATAATATCCTCATCACCACAGCCAATTAATTCAATAATCTGTTTTTTTACATCTTCTATCATTGCAGACTGTAGGTCAACCTTATTAATAACCGGGATTATAGTTAAATCATTCTCAATCGCAAGATATGCATTAGATACTGTCTGAGCCTCAACCCCTTGTGCAGCATCTACTAGCAAAAGGGCACCCTCACATGCAGCCAATGAACGACTAACTTCATATGTAAAGTCGACATGGCCAGGAGTATCAATCAGGTTAAATATATATGACCTATCATCCTTATGTTTATAATGCATTTGAATCGGATGACTTTTAATCGTAATCCCACGCTCTCTCTCCAGGTCCATACTGTCTAAGACCTGGTTCTTCATCTGTTTTTCTGATAGTGTCTTGGTCTCTTCTAAGAGTCTATCCGCTAAGGTGGATTTACCATGATCAATATGGGCTATGATCGAAAAGTTTCTTATTGATTCTTTATTCATTCCCTAAAATTACAGAGTCAGAACGTAGAATTATTAAGAATAATATATTTATATAGAGATTCTTACGTAAATAATATATGAAAAAAAAGAAAACTCAACGTTAATCTCGTCTGTCACGTTATCTAAATACGCTTTAATAGATCCTTTTTCTTTTTTTCATAATCTCTTTCACTGATTATGCCTTTTTCTTTAAGTATGGCCAACTTTTCAATTTGAGCGATAATCTCATCAACGTTATCATCTTTATTAGTATTGCCATCATTCTGAACCACTACAACATCTCTGCTGTTATGGCGATGACACCAGTGATAGTTCCAGCTCCATGAGGGCCATAAATAATTATATCCAAGTCTTACATTCACCCTAGGTTTTTTATGCATTTTCCTTATCTGGTGCTTTTTTTTATGTTTCCACGCTTTTCGTCTGCCATGATGTGGAAATAAAAAAGAGAACGAAACAACCAAAAATAATATAATCTTTATATATCGCATTTTAATTCCTCCATTTGCTGGTTATTATTTTAGACGCGAACTTAAGAAGAAAGTTAAAAATTAATATTTTCTTTGGAGCTGCAATAACCTGAGATTGGCCTTATCTCGCAATCCGTCCTGCATTAGAGACACCACCCTCATTGCCTCCAAAACTGGTATCTTATGATTGTCAGAGTTTGCATATAAGGCATCCATATGCATGATTATAATTGTTAGATTATATCCAGCCTCCTCTGACAAATACTCATCAGCAATGTCATAGAATCTTTCGATATAGTACGGCTGTATCCAATTTTTATCATGCAAATATTGTTTTGCTACCTCATCCTTATGACTTTTCTTCAGTAGACTGATTGCTCCATATGCGCCATTTACAAAAGATAACTTTTCTTGCTCTGAGAGCCCGAGCCAGAAATCTGAAGGAAGATTATTGCTTGAAGTTTGGTTATATATTGTAAATGAAAAGATTAACCAAATAATAAAAGTTTTTCTCATTTATTCCCCCCCCTATATTGGTTTACAATAGGAAATCTTCTTCCCATTCCAAAAGCTTTGTTTGATATTCTAATCCCTATTGGGGCCTGCCTTCGCTTATATTCATTTTTCATTATTTTATCGTATACCTCGTCGACGATCTCTTTGTCGTAACCATTATCTGTTAGCTCTTTAACTGTCAAATTTTGTTCAATTATTGCATCAACGAGTGGAGAGATTATGTCATAGTCGAAAGGATCTACCTGGCCAGGGGCTAGCTCCGCAGAAGGAGGCTTTGTAATCGTATTAAGTGGGATAACATTTGACCTGTGATCATTAATCCAGTTAGCTAAAGAATAAACATCAGTCTTATTTAAATCTGAGATCACAGATAGACCACCGCTCATATCTCCATAAAGCGTACAATATCCTAATGCCAATTCAGTTTTATTACCAGTCGAAAGGACTAACCAACCAAATTTATTGGATAGTGCCATGAGTATATTTCCTCTCACCCTTGCTTGAATATTTTCCTCTGCTGTGTTTCTTTCAATATCCTTGAATTGAGGTAGTAAAGTATTTTCCATAGTATTTACTGTATCTTGAATTGATATTGATCTAAAGTCAATACCTAAATTTATCGCTAATTGCTCCGCATCTTCCTTACTGTGTTTACTGCTGAATTTGGATGGCATTGAGATTCCGTGTACGTGTTTACTACCAAGTGCATAACGCGCTAGGGAAGCTACTACAGCACTATCGATACCCCCAGATAATCCGACAACTGCATCAGTGTTTCCAGTTTTAACAAAATAATCTTTTATGCCTAAACACAAAGCGTCAAACACATTCTCATTTCTTGATTTATAATTTATATTAATACGTTTTTTATCATTAAAATCAACTAAAAGTATATCCTCTCTAAATGGGGCAGCCTGTCCAATGCACTTCCCTTCTTCATCAAAAGCGACTGAGCACCCATCAAAAACCAATTCATCCTGTGCGCCAACAAGATTGCAGTATAGAATAGGGAGCCCAGTTTCTACAATCTTATTCTTTATTAGTTTTACACGATCTTTTAATCTCTGTTTACTATATGGTGAAGCTGATATATTTACTATAGCATCTGCTCCATTGTTTTTTTGATCATTAACAACTTTTATGTCATAATTGGAGTCCCATAAATCTTCACATATTTGAATGCCTAGATTAAATATTTTGTCATTGATATTAATAGACCATACGCCTGGTTTTTTACCCGCAGAAAAATACCGACTCTCATCAAAAACATCATAAGTAGGCAATAAGATCTTATCGTAGTTATCGCATATTTTACCATCTTGGCATAGAGCAGCACTGTTAAATAACCGATTCCCCTCACCTCTAACATACCCCAATATCATTGGAAGAGTACATTTTTTTGAAAGCTTTTCAAGGGATTGATAGCTTTTAGTAATAAAATCTTTTTTCCATAATAAATCCTGTGGTGGATAACCTGTTATACACATTTCAGGAAAAACAACTAGGTCCGCGCCTTTTTTTAAAGCCGCATTATAGGTCCTCTCTATTAGATCAATGTTTGAGCTAAACGATCCAACACTAGGGTTTATTTGGCAGAGTGCAATTTTCATTAATATTCTATTTCAAATGTTGAATATTCGACAGATGAATCTTCCCAAGAATAGTCTATCTTATCAACTCTCGAGTTAGGCGAACCATTTTCTAAGAGTTCTTTAAATTTTCTAAGATTTTCATCGTCACCTGATACATTTACTAATACGGTTCCGTCTACTAAATTTTTGACCATACCAACGACTCCAATATCTCTCGCACTATCAAGTGCGTATTTCCTAAACCAAACCCCTTGAACTTTACCAGATACCTTAGCTTTTAATACTCTCATAAGATATAGTTATTTAAATATATGATTAAGTTTTTCTATTACTTTATGCTCAGTACTAACTTTTTGTACTCCATCTATATTCCAAGTTTCCAATCCAATAACAGGTTTATCTAGTTGCAATGCATATGCTATCTCACTCAAAGTACCATATTGGCCGCTTATGGCAACGGAAGCATCACAACTATATGCTAATAATGCATTTCTAGTAATGCCCATATTTGTTGCAACAGGTATTTTTATATATGGGTTCATTTCGTTAGTAGATATGCCCTTCAATATTCCAACGCACTGACCACCATCGTCATAGACACCTTTTGCTATTGCCTCCATTACGCCATCTCCACCTCCACAATAGACAAGATATTTATTAGTGTTTAATAGTCTCCCTAAGGTATAAGTCTGTTTATAAATTTTTTCTGTAATCTTGCGACCACCAAAAACAGATATTCGTGCTCTATAATTCATTAAGGATCAAGCCTTGTCATCGTTCTGGGAAAAGGAATAGTCTCCCTAATATGTTTAGTACCGCATATCCATGCCACCACACGCTCTAGGCCAAGACCAAATCCAGAATGAGGAACAGAACCATATTTGCGAAGATCTAGGAACCATTTAAATGGTTCCAATGGTAGATCGTGATGCCTGATACTATTGGTCAATATATCGATATCATCTTCTCTCTGACCACCACCTATTATTTCGCCATACCCCTCAGGCGCAATCATATCTACACCTAATGCTAATTCGTGATCATGCTCATCTCTTTTCATATAAAAAGGTTTAATATTTGCTGGCCAGCGATGAATCATAATAGGTTTATCAAATTGTTCTGAAAGAAGAGTTTCATCTGGAGCACCAAAATCACTACCATATTTAAAATCGCTTCCATTTTCTAAAATAATTTTTGATGCTTCATCGTAAGTAATTCTTGGAAAGGGTGGTATAATAGTTTCAAGCATTGAAATATCTCTTTCTAGAGTTTCTAATTCCATTAGACAATTTTCTAAAACTCTTTGAATAATAAATCCAACTAAATTTTCTGCCCAAGTCATATTTTCATCAAGGTCAACAAAAGCCATTTCAGGTTCAACCATCCAAAACTCCGTAAGATGGCGACGTGTCTTTGATTTTTCAGCTCTAAAACAGGGACCAAAACAATATGTTCTCCCAAACGCTGTTGCACCAGCCTCTTGATATAATTGACCACTCTGAGTTAAATATGCAGAACGCTCAAAATAATCAACCTCAAAAAGTGTCGTAGTTCCTTCTACTGCATTGCCCGTAAAAATCGGTGAATCAATTAATGTAAATCCATTATCATCAAAATAATCA
>CAJWMI010000089.1 GCA_913043185.1 uncultured Fidelibacterota bacterium
TTTGATAAAACAAATCCAGGAATAACCGCAGCATCATTTACTACCAATAATGTTTATGATTCTACACTTGCAAAGGTTGATGATGTTGGTGAAATAACTATTTCATTCAATGAAAATATCAGGACCATATCTACGCTATTAAATGACTATGAGATTGCTCTTAGTGGTAATGGTCAAGACTATTCCTATGACTACACCTTTTCTGATACAAATAACAATGGAACCATATTGCTGAATATGTTGGCATCAGACTCCGCTGGAAATCAGTCTGACACATTGATCGATAGGGTGTATTTTGATAAAACATCTCCAAGTGTGTTTAATATATATGAGGGCTCTCTTGTTTCAGATATGGTGTATACAAAATATGCTGACTCACTTCAGATGGCATGGTCTATTATAGAGTCAGGATCTGGAAATAAAACCGCTTATATTGGACTCGGATCTGACTCTGGAACCGTTGACATATTAAACTGGAGCCCAGCATCAGAAATAACTCAGTCATCATTGACCTCACTCAGCCTCAATAATAACTCAAAATATTTTGGAGCCGTGTGGGTGGAAGATAATGCAGGAAATAAATCAGACTCAGTATGGGGCAATGGAATTATTGTTGACCTAGAAGCGCCTAACCCTGGCATTGTTTGGGACGGCTTTTTGAGTGAAGATATTGACTACACAGCAGACTCTAGCCTTTTATTTGTTCAGTGGAGTGATTTTACAGACAACCAGTCCATTGACTATTATGAAGTGTCCATTGGAAGCGCTGATGATACAACTAATATTTCAGACTGGCAGAGAGCAACCCAGTTAGATAATATTCAAATCTCTGGATTAAATCTTTCTAGAGGAATACAATACTTTGCGTATTTACGTGCTGCAGACTCAGCATCTAATATCTCATCTGGGATCCGTAGCGATGGTATCGAGTTTGATAATACACCTCCGGATATAAAATCTATATATCCCTTGTTCGATTCTTTACAGGTCTTATCGGTATTAGAGAATGATGATATTCAAATTAGTTTTAATAAGCCTATATTGAAATTTGGATTAAATGTAACCGCGACCCAGGACACAGCAGTTAACTATGAGCTTACAAAACAAGATTCTGGCATTACTATTTCTATACTTGATACGCTCCCGAGCTATGAAACAATAACTGTAATCTTAGACACAGCCATCGCGTTTAATCTTTTAAACTATACAGATACTATAATTTTTCGGAGCAAACTCTGGGGTGATCTAAACAATGATTATCAATTATCTGTCGAAGATGTTCTAGCCTTTAACCAGGCCTGGCCTCATTCGAGTACCGATCTAGGCCCTGTAAGTGGAACCCCGCCATTTTTATCTCCTTCTCCTGATGGTGAACCAAATCTTTCAGATCTTTCAGCCTTTGGTAAAATGTGGATCTGGTACTACCATGAGTATAGCACTGATTCACTGTCCTCACTTTATTTATCGTATGATACCGGCCTAACGGGGACTGTATCAAAAAATAAAATTAATCTCTCTATTCCTGGAGATGTTTATGGTGCTGAAATAGTATTTTTTAATGCTAACCGATCTATGCATGATTTAGTCGTTAATAATCTGAATACAGGCGCTTTCAACTATTCTTTATCTGATTCAGTCCAGAACTCCATCAGTTTTCTTATTGCAGACAAAAATGGTTTAGACTCGACATTAACATTTTCACTTTCCCAGGATCTGCCTGAAGATTTTATTTCTAATGTGAAATATAAATTTATTGATGAAAAAGCCAACCAGGTCAGTAAAGGAGCTGGACAACTTAATTTAGTAATATTGCCGGATAAATTTGATGTATATCAGAATTATCCTAATCCGTTCAATGCAGAAACGATCATTCGCTATGACCTTCCACAATCAGAAGATGTTTCAATAAAAATATATGATATAATCGGTAGAGAGATCTATTCAGCTATTAATAAAAAACAGCAACCAGGTAAAAATAGTTTTATCTGGAAAGGGAATAATCATCTAGGTGGTCTGGTGAGCTCAGGAATGTATTTCTTGCAGATATCAGCAGGGAAAGAAATAAAAAGAATGAAGATGATTTTGCTAAAATAACCAGCAGATTACATTTTCTCTGGAGCACTAATACCTAAGATAGATAAACCAGTAGAAAGTATGATCTTTGTACTAAGGATTAATCCTAACCTAGATTGAGTCAGCGCTTTATTTTCAGTAATAACCTTACATGTTCCATAAAATTTGTGAAACTGTGCAGCAAGAGTCTGTAGATAGTTGGCAATAATCTGTGGCTCTAGCGTGTCCAACACAGTGTGCATGACCACGGGGAAGTTGGACATGAGTTTCATTAATTTTACTTCATTTTCTTTATCGAGTAGGCCTGGGTCAAAATTATCTGTTAGCTGGAAACCCTGATCTGCTCCATGCTTAATTATATTACATATTCTAGCGTGCGCATATTGTAAGTAAAAGACAGGGTTGTTGTCTGATTGATCTTTTGCTAGATCAAGGTCAAAGTCAAGGTGTGAGTTCATGCTTCTCATAATAAAAAAGTACCGCACGATATCGATCCCTAATTCATTTATCAAGTCGTCCAAGGTTACAAAATCTGCTTTTCTGGTGGACATCTTTACCTTTTCTCCATCCCTGATAAGGGTTACAAACTGGTATAATAATATTTTAATGTGATGGGTATTTAATCCAAGAGCATTTAATGCAGATAATACATCAGGATAAGTGTCCGCGTGGTCAGCACCGAACACATCAACAATTAGATCGAAGCCTCTATTAATTTTATCTTTATGGTAGGCTGTATCTGGCAAACGATAGGTAGGCTCTCCGGAGCTTTTTATATATACCTTGTCTTGTTTTCCGCCCGATGATGTAGCCTTGTACCATGTTGCACCATCTTTATCATAGATCAGCTTTTTTTCTTTTAGCTGGGCTAATAATTCTTTTATAGCACCTGACTCGTAAAAAGTTTTTTCATTTGCAAACTTATCAAACTTGATTCCTAGTTTATCTAGGCTTGCTTCTATTTGCTTAAATATTATATTCTCAGCCTCGGAAAGAAATGTTGCATCGTTTTCATCAAGCTTTTTGCCAAAACGATCAATAACCTGTTTTGCAATATCAATAATGTATTCCCCTTGATAACCTTCTTCAGGGAATTCAAATGGTTTATTGACTAACTCAAAATATCTTGATGCGACCGATTCTCCTAGCACCCGCATTTGTTTTCCCGCATCGTTATAGTAATACTCTCTTGTTACATTATATCCATGCCACTCTAGAATATTTGATACCGTATCACCGAGAACTGCATTTCTACCATGTCCAACTGTTAGAGGTCCGGTCGGGTTAGCACTTACAAACTCAACATTAGCTGATTTACCTTTTCCCATATGGTCTTTTCCATAGGATTCACCATGTTTAATAATCGATATAATTTTATTCTGGTAAAATATAGGCTTAACAACAAAGTTTATAAATCCAGGTGACGAAACCGTAATCTCTTCAATATTATCCAAGTTTTTTTTTATGAGATTTTTGTGTATTTCATTTGCTATATCGATCGGTTTTTTATTTATTGATCCGGCCAATAGCATGGCAATGTTTGTTGATAAGTCCCCAAAACCATACTGCTTTGGCGGTAAAAGGCTAAACTCTTTTATTGGCAGATCTAAGCTCTTTAGAGTTTGATTTATTTCCTCATTAATATATGCTTTGAGGGCGTTAATAGCTGTATTCCTTTTTAGGGGCGTCAGCCCATAGCTTTTCTATATTGTAATAATCTCTTTCTTGCGTCTTGAACACGTGAACTATTGTATCAATATAATCTAAGAGTACCCATGATAATTTTTCATATCCTTCAATATGCCAAGGCTTATGAGGGGTTCCTTTACGTATACTATCGCATATTGCTTTGACCTGAGGCTCTGTATTAGCTGAACAGATAATAAAATAGTCAGTTAATGATGTAATATGGTTTACCTCTAAGACTATTAATTTTTCAGCTTTTTTATCTAAAGCGCACTCTACGATATTGTCTACAAGGCTGGCTGAAGAATTTGCTTTTTTAGATTTCTCTGGCAAATTAATAGTTAGCAGAAATATAATTATTTAATTCTGCAAATGAGGTGTAATCCTGACCCAAAATGACAGTAACGTCTACACCAAGTGATTCATCAGGCAATATCTGAATACGTGTACTGTCTGTAAGATATACTCCGAAAGTTTCTACAATTTTTTTTAAACTTTTGACTTTTTCATTTCGCTGAATGATCAGAGTTTTTTTGTAGTTGTGATGGTCAGCATTATCAGAGTTTATAACATCTATTTGCTTTGTACGCAGAAATTCTGTTGTTTTTGAGGCCAAAGCAGATACACCGCAACCATTTAATACCTCAACCTTTATATTTTCAATTGGGTTTTGGAGGTAGATGTCTTTTGCCAGTATTGGTTGTGGAGAAGTGTTTGGAATGATTGGCTTGATCTCTACTCCATCATGAAGCTGATTTTGTGAGAACGAGTAGATGAACCCAAGGAGGATTATTCCTGCAAAAGTAATGGCAGCATTTAAAGCCATTCCGAGGTTTTCAGATTTCTTTTTTCTTTTATTATTTGGCAAAATGTTTAGTAAAGACTGAGCCCATAACTGCCGGGGATTCGTCTACCAGGAATATTATTATTTAGCCTATTATTCATTCCATAATTAGGAAGATTTTTAAAACTGATTTCAAGAAAAGAGTTTTTTGTTGGCCTATATACAAGACCGGTTTCAAATGCAACTTTTGGACCATTATTTTGAGCACCTTGATGGTCGAAACTGCTAATAGATGGTTGGTACAATAGGATATTTGCACTAAGCCTTAGATTTTCACTGGCCCAATAGGTAATATTGTTTGTATAGCCGGCAACGGATACAGATTGGCTCCCCAGTGACATCATTGACATAGAAAAACCTTGTTGAATGTCAAACCGCTCAGGGTCAAATAAAGACATGCTACTATAGTTTAGTTGCCCATGTAGATTATTTGGGACCATGTCTGGTAAGCGGTCCTCAATGAATTGTGAATATGCTGCATTTATAATTATGCAATAAAACAATGTGTTATAGATATTTCTTTTCATATTAATGACTTTAATTTAATAAAAGTATTTTTGTTCCAAAGATAACTTAATACTTTTTTTATTAAGTTTTTCGGTTTGAACGTGATTCAATTATTCCGCCTCCAATGCAAATATCATTATTGTAAAAGACTATCGACTGGCCAGGTGCTACAGCAAACTGCGGAGTGGTGAATTTAACTAAAATATTATTTGACTGTTTTGTTATTATACATGGTGTATCTGTAGATCTGTATCTTATTTTAGCGGTCATATTGTTATCATTTGTTGGTGGAGATCCAGATATCCAATTAATGTTTGAGGCAGTAAGAAAAGAATG
>CAJWMI010000090.1 GCA_913043185.1 uncultured Fidelibacterota bacterium
GTTTAACACTTGGTTGGATAAAATTTTTGTGGTTTGATTTACTAAAACAGTAAATGTTAACAGTTTTGTAAACTGATTCAGATTTTTCAGGACGTACTATAGAAGACTTTAGGTACATCATTTTTATGTAATCATTATTATCTTTTGTAATAATCGTACCGTCCATATGCGGTTTTAATGGGGACACTGCCATAGAGTCAGCATGAACCATTTTACTTATTGCTTCATCCGTATATATTAAATCTCCCTCTAATAAAATATAATCAGAGTCAATAAAAGGAAATGCAAGATGGAAGGAAACCAGATTGTTGGTTATCTCCCAGTCTGCGTTAAAAACATAACATATTTCCATTCCATTAAACGATGATCTATACTCTTTTTTAATTACATCAGATTTATAGCCAACAACCAGAATCACTTTTTTAACACCTAGAGCGGATATCTGAATTAATGATCGGGTAAGCAGAGGCTCTTTATTGATAGATATAAGACACTTGGGTGTCTCTTCTGTCATATTACCAAGGCGTGACCCTCTGCCAGCGACAAGATAGACTGCTAAAGGGGGTATACTCATTTAAGAATATCCTTGTCTAATGATTTTAAATAAAAGTAGCGGCTTTTAATTCTATTGAAAACTCTGATAAATAATGCAATAAACAATAACCAGATAATAAACTCTGACATTTCTAAAATCAGTCCCAAGCCTATCCAGAAATAAAAGTCTGCCTGGTGTATTGAAAACAATTTCTTTTGTCCTATAAGTATATATTTCCACGTTGGAATGTGATCAATAGGCATGACATTTGCCCCAGGATTAATTTTATTTGGCTTCCCGATATGCTTTTGTTCTTGATAAGCAGTAGTCCAATAAGCATAACACACCACCAAATAGAAGGCAGCGGTCATAGGACCTAGTAAGAGGTAGTATGGTTCACCACCGTTTTGATAAGTAAACCAAGAAAAACCAGACATAACAAATATAAAACCCGTACCATCTAGAATTCGATCAAGGAAACCACCCCTGAGTGTTGTCTGATTTCGATATCGGGCGAGGTTTCCATCCATACTATCGAGTACTTGACCAATCTGCAATAGTAAAGCCGCCACAATAATTAAGGTGCGGTCGCTGTATAACATTAGGCCTGCGGGATATATTTTACATAAAAAAGATAACCAGGTGATGCCAATGGGGGTAACCCACTTTAGGTCTCCTATTACCCCTAAAACGATCCATGAAATAGGATCACCAAATGTTATGGTCCACCAATCATTCGCCTGGCGGTTTTTCATTGCTTGGTATCTATTTTTAAATCCCATTATTTGTTTGTTTAAACTATTGATTTTTCATGAAAATTTTTAACTAAGAATTGCATCCGCTTCTATCTCAACAAGATATTCTGAACCTATTAGTTCAGCTTTTACAAGAGTGTTTGCAGGAAAAATATCTGTAAAACGTTCACCATGAGCACGTGCTATTGCTTCCCAGTCACTAATATTTTTTATGAAAATCCTTGTCCGAATTACGTCCTGAAGTTTTCCTCCTAAAGACTCAATAGCGCCTTCAATCTTATCTATCACAAAATGAGTCTGCGCTATTGGATCATTTCCTCCGATTAGTCGCTCTCCATGAGTGGCAGTGGTTCCAGAAACGGCTATGTAACCATCTTTTTTTATTGCTCTTGAATAGCCTGCTAACTCTTCCCACGCTGTCCCACTGTTTATTCGTGCTCGGTTATTATTTATCTTAATAGGTTTGTATGGTTTTGACAGAGAATCAATATGATCCGTTAGGTCGCCGGCTGCGGTTAAGATAGGAGCTTTTCTGTATTCATCGCCACAGTCTCCTCTTATAGGCACTAGTTGTTCTTGGACCTTGTTAATAAGGTTTTTATCATCCGTATCGAGATTGATATCAAATACTTTCATATTTTTATTTATGTGATCTTTTTCTCCTAGTCTAGCTCCAATGATAACGCTGCCTACAAATGGTTTATCAAGAATGTATTTCATGGCAATAGTTGGAATTTGAACATGATACTTTTTTGATATTTTTTGAAGTGTATCTAAAAGTTCCTGAAATTTCTCCCAGCCACCTGCAGCATCTATATACCGTTTATACTTCATTTGTGACCATGTGGAAAGACTTTTAAAAGATGGATCAGGAGCTCCCAGCCATTTTTCCGATAAAAACCCACCTGCGAGAACTCCAAAGGCTAAGAGTTTAATATCACACTCTTCACAAATTTTGCTCATACCATATTCTGCTCTTTGGTCAATAAGAGAGTATGATACCTGATTTGAGACAATATCAACCCCGCTCGAAATGGCAATACGTAGGTGGGCTGTATCAAAATTGGTTAGTCCAATATTATGAATTAATCCCTCTTCTTTTAGTTCTTGTAGCCAAAAAAGAGAGTCAAGCCAATATGGGTTTGCATAATTCCAAGCGTGAAATTGCATCAGGTCAATCACGTCTGATTGCATTCTCTCTAGACTAAGTTCAACAGCTGATCTGACATCTTGTTTAGTTTTTTGTTCTGCCTTTGGAACCCATTTTGTTAATAGCTGGATGGGTTTATTAGACAACTTTTTTCTATATATTCCTGCAATAAGCTCAGCAGAGCCATAGTGGTCCGCCATGTCAAAAGAGGTAATACCAGCATCAGTATAAGGACTCATGCCTCTCGCAGTCTGTTCTAGATCAAGCCTTGCCCCATCTTTTTCCATATCAGCAATCTGCCATAATCCTGTGATAATCCGGCTTACTTCAAGGCCAGGGGCTAGTTTGCAGTATTTATTCATTAGGCAATGATCGAAACAATTTTTGAGTGTCTACACCTTTTGTCTTTAGCATGTCAAATTTTACAAAGAAAACTATTGAACCAAGTAACATAACGATAGTGTAAATAATGGTTGAATGATAATACCAAAACTCTGGATTTGAAGAGAGGTCTTTCCAAGTATGGATCAATAGAAAGATGGTCAGCGTAATCACTCCTGTCCAGCCCAAGATAATTTGAACAAGTCTATTTTGTAATACACTAATCTGGTTTGATAATACTGGGTTTTTCTTTTCAATCATGATTAGTGTGACACACATTAACAAGAAATTGACCATCATGGAGGTGACCATAATGTCTATTCCTAAGAAAAAGTCGCCAGCAAAGTGGCTGCCAAATATGCCAACTGTAGCCATCCCGCCACTGAGTAGAATAGCCGTGTGTGGTGTATGATAGACTGGATGAATATTTGAAACACTTTTCGGGAAAATTCCATCTTTTGCCCAGGCAAACATTAATCTTGATACAGAAAGTAGCATCGCTGGAAGATCATTGATTAGAGCTATTGTAGCGCCCGCGATAATAGCAACAGATAATCCAGGAGAAAGCAAGTAGTTAAATAATCCAGGTGCCGTTATGTCATTATCGATAGCCCTCTCAGCGATAAAACTCCATGGAATAGCATGATATACTGCAAAGGTAAAGAGCATGTAAAATCCACCTACTCCTGTTATTGCCATTGCGATTGATATTGGTAGAGTCTTAGATGGGTTACGTGCTTCACCGCCGGCCTGAGCGATAGAATCAAAACCGATAAAGCTAGCAAAAAGTACTGCAGCGGCTGAGAAAAAGGTTTTTATATTAAAAACACTATCTGTTTTTATCATATAAGTCTGTCCATCATTCGCTTGCAAACCTGTTAAAAAATCCTGATGATTAAAATATAATCCAGAAAATATAATTATAGCTCCTAGCCCAAACATTATGAACATTAGCGGCACCAGGGTTCTCTCATAAAAATCAGTTCCAAGTATATTTATAATTACAAATGTCCACAAAAGGATATTTGCAATTGTTAACCTTATCCATCCTATCTCAAGAAGAGAAGCTGTTTCCTTCCAATCCAATGCAAAGGCGATATCTCTCATAAATGGAACAATAATGTATGAGATAACTCCGATTACGATTGACAGGCCAAACCACTGTGAGAAGCTTGCTACGAATCCAAAGTAAGGGTGTAGCCCCCTGCTGGCATATATATAGCTTCCTCCGGCTCTTGGCATCGCAGATGCTAAAATACTATATGCAAATGCCGCTAACGCTGCAGGGAAAGCTGCAAGCAGGAAAGCGTGCAAGACATAGGGTCCGATTCCGGGAACACTCCTGTGAATCATGAAAGGCATAACATATATGGATGCACCCATCATTGAACAGATACCTGTTGCAGTTAGTCCAAGGACACCCATTTTCCGGGATAGTTTTGTTTTCATAAGGTTATTAATAATTTCCGCGAATATATGTTCATAAAAAAAATATAATTAATAAAAAAATATAGTAGGTTGCATCTATTATACTTAACGTGAAAAGGTTCTATGTTGGATAAAAAAGACTCAAAAAAAATAAGTCCAAATGAGATTGGTCTTGAAATTGGTTTGGTACTGAGTCGGTTTTTTCTTAATTCCGAACATCTTCATTTTGGATACTGGCCTGATGATCTGAGCTTGAATCTTGAAAACCTTAAAAAAGCTCAGGAATATCACTCCGATCAAATTATAAACTCAATTCCTGATGGTGTAAAAACCATACTCGATGTAGGAAGTGGATCGGGTGGTTTAGCAGAAAAATTAGTTAACAATGGTTATCAAGTTGATTGTGTATCGCCAAGTAAATATTTATCAGATGTGATTGAAGAAAAACTAAAAAACAGTGTCAGTGTTTACAGGAGCACTTTTGAAAATCTTGAGCTGAATAAAAAATATGACATTGTTATTTTTAGCGAAAGTTTTCAATATGTAAACATAAAAAAGTCTCTAAATAAAATACCTCTTGCGGTTCGTGATAATGGACACTTATTGATATGTGATTTTTTTAGGTGGCCAGGTACGGGCTCAAAGTATCTTGGCGGAGGCCATGATTGGAAAGTATTTCAAGATTGTATATCTGACCATTCATTTACAGAGATTGTTAACAAAGAAATAACCAGAGAAACAGCCAGGACTTATGATCTCATAAGTCAAATAATAAATGAGGTGGCTGACCCTGTTCGAA
>CAJWMI010000091.1 GCA_913043185.1 uncultured Fidelibacterota bacterium
TTTAACGCAAGATGGGAAATAGAAGATGGATTTGATTTTGTTCGATTCCAGGCCCTTACTTCGGACAATGGATGGGTAAGTCTCCAGGGTCAGCACACTGTACCCGGCAATGGGGTTACTGTACAGCCGCTAGGAGAACATGGATATGATGGTAGTCAATTGAACTGGGTTGAAGAAAAAATATTTCTAGACCAGCTTGATAGTCAGACCCCTACTGCTTTCAGGTTTATTCAGACTTCGGATGAGCTTTATGAGGGTGACGGTTTTACGGTCGACAATTTTGCACTAATGGGGTATATGCAAGGTGCACCGGGAGACTTTTTCCCAGATGGTAGTGTTAATATAAGTGATATATTAGGACTAGCAGATTTTATTTTAGATGGGAACGAAGTTAGCCCTTATATTGCATTATTTTGCGATATGAATGGGGATGGACAAATTAATATTCTTGACATACTTATGTTGGTAAACTCAGTTATTGGAATTTAGATGAAATTATTCATATATATTTTTTTAGCATCAAACCTTATTGGACAGGTTGCTACATTACATGATTTAGATCCTGGAAAGAGGGGAAATAGTTATCGTGTTTGGATATATTTTGATGATAGAGACCAGAATAAAATTGTTGATCTAGATCCCAAATCAATTAAGCGAAGAAAAAAACATGATATAGATACTCCTACTAAGTATGACTACAAAATCAAACAATCTTATCTCAACACTGTAAAAAAAACTGGCGCAGAAATAAAAAATAAAAGTCGTTGGCTCAATGCTGTTTCTGTAATTGCAGACATGGAACAGATTAATTTAATCCAAGGCCTCAGTTTTGTTACCAAGGTTGATCCTGTCTATCAACATAGAAAGAAAAAGGCAACACAGTCTGCTCAAGAGAATGATCAAAACAGAAATCTTGATTATGGAGCATCTCTTGGTCAGATAGAACAGATCAACTGTCACATTGCCCACACTGCGGGCTACTATGGACAGGGTGTAAGAGTATTATACCTCGATACAGGATATGAGCTTAACCATGAAGCATATGACTCACTTAATTTGATTGCAGAATATGATTTTATCAATGATGATCAAAATACTGCAAATGAGACAAGTCAAGAGATATTAGATAATCATGATGATCACGGTACGATTTGTTTAAGTGTAATGGCTGGGTATGCACCAGGAAATCTGATTGGTCCCGCTTTTAAATCAGAATATTTGTTAGCAAAAACAGAGATTATGGCTGAAGAAATCCAGCAAGAGGAGGACAACTATGTTGCAGCTCTTGAATGGGGTGAGTCGCTTGGAGCAGATGTTGCATGTGCATCTCTAGGTTATCTTGATTGGTATACTTATCAGGATCTTGACGGGAATACGGCGACCACGACCATTGCGATTGATATTGCATCTAGTCTTGGAGTGACCTGTGTTAACTCAGCCGGAAATGAGGGTGATGATCCTTGGTTTTATATTATTACTCCAGCAGATGCTGATTCAGTGATCTCAGTTGGTGCAGTATCGCAAGATGGTATAATTGCTAATTTTAGTAGCCGTGGCCCAACATCTGATGGCAGAATAAAGCCTGAGGTATGCGCATTAGGTGTAAATACTTATTCTGTTCGATCGAACACTGAAAACATATACAGAACGGCCAGCGGAACATCCTTCTCTGCTCCATTAGTTGCTGGAGCGGCTGCGGTAATTCTATCCGCCAATAGCGGTTGGACTAATATGCAGGTAAGAGAGGCACTCATGATGACGGCCTCACAAAGCGCTAACCCGGATAACACCTATGGCTATGGAATTATCAATACCTGGGCTGCTATAAACTACCAGCATACTGTTTCTACAAAAAACGACAATTTTATTCCGAATAATATTACCGTGAATAAAGCGTTTCCTAATCCTTTTAATCCATCACTATCAATGACCATAGAATGTTCTACTAAAAATATAGAAATAGCCACGAACGTTTATAATGTTCAGGGAAAACTGGTAGAAATACTTCATAATGGAATCTTATCAAATAAAATAATATCTCTATTGTGGAACGGCTCAGATTATCCTAATGGTATATATTTTATTCGTACGTATTGGGATGGCGGAAACGATATCCAAAAAGTTACACTCTTAAAGTAGTATCCTCGTCAAAAATTAAATACTTGCCATATCATTAAATATGCTCGAAATTGTAGGTCTATACGTATAATTATTCATGAATCGAAAACTTACATTTCTAATTTTCCTCGTTCTTACGTCGGGGATTTTATGGTCAGAATCGATTGGCTCTGACAAGCAAGGAATACATCCTGTAAAGCTGGATGTTTACGATGGTTCTGGTTCACTGCTTTTACACTGGTCTTTTGCAGATACAATACATGCAAATGAAATAAATATTTATAAACGTAGTAGTGAGGAACAAAAGTTCTCTCTTATTTCTAATGTTTCTATTGATGTAGATCGATATCTGGACAAAAGTTGTGAGAATTTGCAACGCTATTTTTATATTGTAGAGGTTAAGGATGGCCATGGATATTCATACAAAAGTGATGATATTAGGCCTGCTTTTGGTACTAGTTTTCTTGATTCAGATAAACACGAAAATAATTTATCTAAATCTATTTGGGAGTTAATGAGCAAACTAATTAAAGATTCTTTTATAAAGTATTTTCCTGAGATTCAGGATGGAACAAATGATGGAATCGTAAGTCTTCTTTCGAATGATAATATTCATAAGGGTTCTTGGATTGAAAACTTCCCTTTGCAATATCTTGCCGATATAAGATTAATCATGGAAAATTCTACTAATTTGGTTTTTCAAAATCATATCCTTGAAGGAATGAAATTTTATGAAAAAAAATATCGTAATGAACTTTTATTAACTCCTGAAGAGTGGGAGAAGACAATAAATAATCAATTTTCTTCAGCCAAAGATAAATGGTACTTATTAGTTGACTCATTTCAGAGTTATTCAGATCAGATCGAAAATGCTCCTCCATTGCTGATTTCTGGCGCAGGAGAATATCATAATAATTTAAGAGAGATACTAATTATTGCGTTTGACCCTGATCAATTAGACCAGAAAAAGATTAGCCTTAATAACGATGATGAAAAGATTGAGATTGAGATAATTCCTTCATTGATCCCAGGTTCTGAAATTCGTGTTGAAACTCCTATTGATTGGGAATATGTCCAGCTATTGATTGGGGATCAGATTGTAGATAAGATGGATTTTATTGCAAACAAAAAAATAATGAAAACATTAGATAAGGATATCATTCCAGTTGAATCCATTAAAGGTGTAAAATCATCAAGAGAAAATACAGACATATGGCTTAATGAAATCCTTTGGGACCCAAATACTGCTAAATTATCTTTAGAGGTTGCTGGTGTACCCTCTGGCTCTAAGAATTATACTGTCAGAATAAATAATGATAATCTATGGGAGATTGACTTAGACTATAGTTTTGATATTCAATATTCTGATTCTGCGTTTCACATAGATTTATCCAATTACAATGAGCCAATTGTTCTTTATTATGATATGGTAGAAGGTAGTAGTCGACAAACTATAGAGATGTTTAAACTTTCATCTGCAGATCTAATTAGTCTCCACCGTTTTCCCGATGGAGAAAAATGGAATGATACCAAGAAAAACACCTTTGGTTCAGAAAATATAGATCATAGAAGTGTTTTGGATGTTTCGCTGATTCCTGAGCTTTTTGTTCTCTATCAGAATTATCCAAATCCGTTCAACAGTAATACACGTATATCGTTTGATCTTTTACAAGATGCGATACTATCACTTTATGTGACAGATGCTACTGGTCGTGTAAAAACTATTTTTGCTGATAAGGAATTGTATAATAGTGGCAAATATAATTTTGACTGGAATGCAGAAAGTTTTTCAACAGGGGTATACTTTTTTACAATAAATGCTGAGGTAGATGGATATTTTCCTGTCGTCTTTAGTCGAAAAATGATATATCTTAAATAACGATTATTTATATAATATTTTTTATCGGATCCTAGCCATCAGATTAATGCAAAAAGTGTATTTAATTTTATTAATTGTATTAACACTTCTTTTTAGTGGTTGTGCGTCCCACCCTGTTGTCCACCCAGGCACACTAAAAAAGGGGGAACAAGTACGGGGTTTCGCAATCGCGGCTGAAAATATTTTTCCAGTAATGTGGTTTCGAAAGGGACTAGATCAGGATACAGAACTAGGTTATAGAATTGGACTACCAATATACGGAACAGGAGTGGATCTAAGCCGTGTGGTAATGAGAAATGAAAACACATGGGATGCAATGAACTTTGCATGGAGCTATAACCCAAACCGTAATTTTGATGTAACCTATTATCGTTTCAAAGAAAGTTCGGGTGGGCTATTAAGTAAACTAAAAAAGAAAAAGAAAAGCTCTAATTCTGTATCTTGGAAAGGAGCGCGGTTTATGTTAATACCTGAGGGTATTACCCCTGATGATAAATCTAGTATGAGGGTTGGATTCTTAAAAGGTGGAAAGATATCAGAGAAATTTGGGTATGAGATTGGGTATTATCATGATTTTAATTCTATGCCACTATCAAAAGTATTTGACTCAAAGTGGAATATTACCGGTGATAAATGGAAAACATCCACCCGCCTAGATACTGCCTATAATGGAAGATACGATGATTATGATCCAATGTATCCTGGAAAAGGATCTGGTGCGCCTTCAGAATATTCTAGGGCAACAGGTTTATCTCTTCAGGTCTTCTATTATCTTGGTCGTTATAAGAAAAAATCCTAGTATATAATAATGAGTGAGGTTTCCTTATTTGAGCTATTAAAGGAAGGAGACATTGATAATTGTTATCAATTCACAGATCAAGCTTCCCAAGGTGGTGAACACTTAGTACAGTATTTAAACACATTGCTCCATTATTCTGCTTCAATCAAGTGGGGAAAAAAGACATCAGATCATCCTCTTATTGT
>CAJWMI010000092.1 GCA_913043185.1 uncultured Fidelibacterota bacterium
CCACCGAGAGGACTCGAACCTCCGACCGACTGATTACAAATCAGTTGCTCTACCAGCTGAGCTACGGTGGCAATTCAATTCTTTGAAAATTTTCAATTAACTTATTTTAGCATGATTTTATCACTGTCCAGAAATAAAATTTTAATAAGATATTTACTGAAGACAAATGATAAACGTGCAAAGCCTCATAATTTACAGTATAAATATTATTACTGACAATCAATTTCATTAATGATATTATTATTTTTTATTCAACTTTGTTTACAGTGGTAGCGCAAAAAATAGGATGAGATGAGATATCAAATACTAACTTCTATTATTTTACTTATTAATTGAGTAAATGAATGTCCTGAATTTTTTGCAGCAATCGGCAGTAAGCTTGTTGATGTCATACCGGGAAGAGTATTTAACTCTAAAAAATGATATTCACCATTATCTAATATGAAATCTAACCTACCGTAACCGCTACAACCCAAGATTTCAAAAATTTTTACACTATCTCTTTTAATTTTTTCAGTTAGACTTTTATTAATATTTGCTGGGCATAAATACTTACTCATTCCGGGACTATATTTACATTCATAATCATATATTGGATGCTCCGGCACTATTTCTACAATAGGCAATGGCTCCCCATCTAAAATACCAACAGTAATTTCCCTACCTGTTATATAATTTTCAATTAATATATTCCTATCATATTCACTGGCAAGGCTTATTGCTCGTTCTAGATCATCTTTATTTTCTACCATAGAAAGCCCAAAGGTACTACCCTGGGCATTCGGTTTAACAATGCATGGAAATTTAATATTACTTAATTCAATATTCTTATCTATAAGAAACCAATCAGGAGTCAAAAAATTATTTTCTCTAACTATTTTCTTACTTTGATCTTTATTCATACATATTCTGGAAGCATCAGAATTTGAACCTGTATATGAAATATTATATTTTTCTAGCCATGATTGGATAGTCCCATCTTCACCTGTTGTGCCGTGGAGCGCGTTAAAGACAATGTCTGAGAATTTAATTTCAGACAATACGGATTTATAATCATCATAAAACTCAATCGGAGTTGCTGTATAGCCCAGTTGTTTACATGCTTTTATCACAGCTGATCCTGTCTTTATTGAGACTTCTCTTTCAGCACTAGCGCCGCCCATTAATACAGACACCTTCATTTTGTCAATAGTTTCGCTCCAGTTAAAATATTTTGTGAAACATAAGTCGGTTCATTTCGATCACTAAATCTACTATGATGACTTTCCCCATTTCCCGTTAAAACAAGCATAGAATCCATACCTAAATTATTTGCTGGCTGGATATCCGATATTGAGTCACCTATCATTAAACAATTTGATAAATCAATATTATAATCTCTAGCCGCATCTAAAAACATACCAGATCCAGGCTTTCTTCTAATTGTGGCACGATCAGGATGATCAGTACAATAATATATCTTTAATAGTGGTAATTTATTTTTTTTAAATTCATTCATAATAAAATTATTTATTATCAATAGATCATTTTCCTTAATTAACCCTCTACTAACACCAGACTGATTGGTAATAATAATAAATTTATTGGTAATAGACGCCAGTAGATTAAGAGCGCTAATTGTGAATTCGAAAAATATAAAATCTTTTAATTTAGAAATATAACCTGGGTCATGATTGATGGTCCCATCCCTATCAAAGAAAATACAGTCATACTTTCCCATTATGAATTTGCCTTATTTTTTATATCACTTATTTTAAGCCCGCTAATTATAAAATATATTGAACCGACAATTAAATACGGGATATAATTTGAAGCGTGTGATACAATTGCATATGTCAATGCCTCATCCTTTGTAACAGAATAAAGCAACACTAAGGAAAATGTAATACCAGCTTCATAGGTGCCTAGACCACCAGGTAGAGCCGGTACAGAAATTATAATTGCCCCCATTATAAGCATGATAAAAGCTCCTGACAATGTAAGATATATTTGACAAGACTCAAGCAACCATAATGTCATAAGATAATAACAAGTCCATATCAAAAAAGTAGATATAATAATTCCCCAAGTGTGTTTTGTATTTTTTATTGCATCTATTCCATCGAATATTCTTTTCATCACAGATACTAGTAAACTTCTAAGCGATTCATTTAAAAAACTCAAAGCATTAATTATTTTTTCCCAATTAATTTTTCTTAAAATAAGAATAAAGATGGTAAATAAAATTGTAATAACTGCAAATCCACTCACCCAATAATTAATTGTAGTATTTTCGATTGGAAGCCAAGGTAAAGATATAATTAGAAGCAGTAAAACAGTCAACGCATCTAAAATCCTTTCTATCATTATTATGCCAAACGATTCAGAGGTTGTTATTTTATTGCCCTGCGATATGGAATAAGCTTTTAAAATCTCGCCAAAGCGAAAAAATAATATTCCATTACCAAAATAACCAATCATGGTAGAACTAAATAGATGGTGCAGTGATATATTTTTATCTAAAGGATATAAAATATATTGTAATCTTTTTGCTCTGAAAATGCAAGCGACCATAAGAATTAAAATTGCTGCAAAAAATTTTGTTAAATCTATTTTTAACAACCGATTAAATAAGACATTAAAGTCTATATTATGAAAAGCAAAATATAGTCCTATAGTACTAATGGTAATTAATAGTACTATTTTTAATACTTTATCCACGGAGGTCTATTATTTCAAATCTATTCAAATCAAAATCAGGCTCTGTATAATTTTCTATAGCTTCAATAGATATTACCATAATTGAAACATTCTGGTTGTAATCAATGTTGAGTTTAATCATTTTTATTAATCCAGTATCTTGATCGAATTCAAAAGAACCGGAATAGTCTAAATCAGGAATATTAAAATTTTTGACATTACTAACAGTAGACTCATCTAAAAATTCCACATACTCTTTTCTACCAGATAAAATATCAAGTATGGTAAGTTGTCCTTTCTCAATAGAACTATATACGACTTGATTTGTTTCATGATTAATGGTGGTAACTAAACTATCTTTAACAATCATTTGAAATAATAAGGAGTCATAAACATAATTCTTTTTCCCAATCAAGTAAAAAAAGCCGGAGGATCGATAAGAATTGTCAAACTGTTTTTGATAAAAATCAATCTCCATTCTAACTATATGATCTTGATCTAAAAAACTATAGAAAGTCTTAAGCGGACTGGTTTGGCCAAGCAATAGAGCAATGGAATAGATCCATACTAAGAATATTCGGCGCATTTTTTAATTATTCTTTTATTATCTCTAAATAAGTTTCATCAACCAAGACTTCTCTTGCTTTACTACCGGTGAATGGACCAACAATCCCTGCTTGTTCCATCTCATCAATAAGCCTAGCCGCCCTAGAGTAACCAACTTTTAATCGTCTTTGCAGTAGCGAGATCGATCCTTGTTGATGAGTAATAACTAAAGAAATAGCATCCTGAAATAATTCATCATTAGATCCTTCATTCTGATCACCATATTCATTAACCAATGACTCCCTTACTGAAGGAAGGATTACTTCATCAGTCTTTGGCTGTTTTGCAATATGATTCATTATTGATTCAATCTCTTCTAACGTTAAGAAAGCATTGTGCATTCTAAAGACATCGGAGCTTCCTGTACCAAGGTGCAACATATCTCCTCGCCCTATTAGTTTGTCTGCCCCCGGTTGATCAATTATGGTTCTAGAATCAATTTTACTTGCAACTTGAAATGCAATCCTTGAAGGAAAATTAGCTTTAATAACACCCGTAATAACATCTACTGAAGGTCTCTGGGTGGCAATCACTAAGTGTATTCCGACTGCCCTAGCAAGCTGTGCCAATCTTGCTATTGGCGCCTCAACATCTTTTGCTGACAACATCATTAGATCTGCTAATTCATCAACAACAAGTATTATATAGGGCATAATACTCTCGCCGTTTTTTTCCATTTTTTCATTATATTCTGTAATATTTCTAACAATCGCATCTGCAAGCACATTATACCTCCTATCCATTTCTTTCTCAAGGGCTCTTAGCGCAAGTATTGCATTATCAACAGATGTAACTATGGGCTCATTGATATCTTCCATTTTCAATAAGTGATAACCTTCCAAATTTTTAAATAACGTCATCTCTACCTTTTTCGGGTCTATCATAACAAATTTAACTTCATCAGGAGTTGCATGATATAAAATGCTACAAATTATGGTGTTAATACAAACTGATTTACCAGAGCCAGTTGTACCCGCAATTAGTAAATGAGGCATTTTTGAAAGGTCAAGAGTACTTATTTCGCCAGAGGTTGTTTTACCTATTGCTAATGTTAACATTGAATCTGATTCAGCAAATTCAGGACTATTTATAACAGATTTAAAATAAACAGTGGCCGGGTTGCGGTTAGGGATTTCTATACCCACAGATGATCTTCCTGGGATAGGCGCAATTACTCTTACACTACTAGCTTCCATAACCCTAGCCAAGTCATCAGCCAACTGAACAAATTTATTTACTCTAACTCCCTCAGCAGGCTCAACTTCAAACAATGTAATTACAGGTCCTGGATGAACATTTACAACCTTCCCCTCAACCCCATACGTAGCAAGTGATTGAGTCAAATAATTCGCTCTGTCAACTAGCTCATCTCTGTTTAACGTGCCTGAAACATTAATAGGCTCAGATAATAAATCTGACGATGGTAATCGATATTTTCTTTTAGGCTTTTGTCTATCTTCAACCTGATCTATATCAATCTCAGTATTCTCTGCCATTTTTTCAATGTTCAGCTCATCAATAGATTCAACAG
>CAJWMI010000093.1 GCA_913043185.1 uncultured Fidelibacterota bacterium
TTACTTTATGGTCAACAGAAAAGATATACTTACGGATGAAGCCTTCATCATGATGATCATGGTTGTGCGATGCGGAACTCAATTAATACTCCAATATAATGAATCTAATCTATTTTGTAATCGTATATATCTTCAAAAACATCAATGTCTATCATTCTGATTGCATCCCATGTCATTTTCGTACAAACCCGTGCACATACCTGACATCCGATACACTCATCGAATCTTACCTGCACTGGAGGGATTGGTATGTCATATTTTTCTTTGGGGACAGATTCTATACAGTCGACCGGACAAAATGGGACACAGGCCTGACACCCTGTACAGTTGTCTTCATCAACCACTGCCATCTGCTTTGGTCGCTTCTTTTTTACGTTAGGAATCTCAGGAAGTTCTGGAATTCCTTTTAGATGATTATATCTAGCCATATGTAGTAATTTGTTCTAAATAAGTCTCAAAATTAATCAATCTACTCTTTTATAATAACATAAATATCTATTTTAATAGATATTTTTCTACGGCCATACCAGAGCCAAAGATAATTAATGATGCGAGAAATAATTTAGGATCCATTAGTCTAGGATATTTTATTATAACCCCTATAAGGATAGAAAAGATTCCAAGTAGCTGCAGGGATTTAGCCATATAGTACATGTTTATTTAGTGCTATCTGCAATTTTACTAATAATGTTGACCTGCATCTTAAATGAATCATTTTTTATTTTTAAAGACCAAATATGCTGCATAATACCTAAAACATATAATGGACCCTGAAGCCATGAATAAGGCAAGCTTTCGTTTATTGAGTTAGAGATAATATAACCAAAGTAGAATATATATAGGCCCCCAATAAGCAATATTGTAAGCATTATCTGAGGGAAAATTATTTTTTTTATTTGCTTGACCTCTTCCCACAGTTCTTTTGCATTGGCTGGATTTTGTTCGCCTAGAATGGTCTTAATACTTTTGCCTGTGGCTATAAAAAAATACATAATCAATGTTTCAGTAAAAACAAAGATAAGGATCGCAAATAAAGAGAACTGTGCGTGATTCGCACCAAATACAGAAAAACTTGTATAACCCATTGACCCACATATAAATAGATTGATAAGATTAAATATCATCAATAAGTAACATGATATCATAAATAGGTACATACGCTGTATATCTAAATTTTTATATAAATAATAAAGTGTTTAATTATACTTAATGCTATTGATGTCATTAACTCTAAAGTGATAACTTTAGGATATAAATCGATACTATAAAAAGGAAATTAACCCATGAATTTATTTAAAACTATCTTCTCTTTTCTTATGCTTTTTTGTTTCTTTGCAGTGTCCAATGCGGGAGATATTAATGGAAAAGTGAAGTATGATGGAAAACCCCCAAAGAAAAAGCCACTGCGAATGGATGCGGATCCAGTTTGTGGTGCTGCACATTCTGAAAAAGTATTTTCAGAAAGTTTTAAGGTTAATGGTAACGGAGAACTCGCTGAGTGTATCGTTTATCTAAAAAATGTTTCATATAGTGGAAAAACACCAAGCACCGCAGTTGAACTAGATCAAAAAGGTTGTATCTATGAGCCTCATGTTTTTGGAATACAGGCGGGGCAAGAGTTGTTAATTAAAAATAGTGATGCTACTCTGCATAATATCCACTCTATGCCAAAGAAAAATAAAGAGTTTAATTTTGCTATGCCTAAGGTAGTTAAGACAAAAAAATCAAAGTTTGATATTTCTGAGGATCCATTCTATATCAAGTGTGACGTGCATCCCTGGATGAAAACTTGGGTTTTAGTATCTGATCATCCATATTATGCGGTAACAGATTCAAATGGGAATTATGAAATCAAAGGAGTTCCAGCGGGGACCTACGAGGTTGTATGTTGGCAGGAAAAATTCAAGAAAAGGGCTATAGTTGATAAAATTACTGTAGGCGAAGGGTCTGTTACAAAAAATTTCACTTTTACGAGACCAAAGAAAAAATAATCTTATCTGGAATTATTTTGAAAAAGGCGAACAGATTTGTTCGCCTTTTTTTTAAATGAAAATTAAAAAATATATTCTAACGTTTTATTTATTTATCAGCTGCTCAAACACGGATAAAGAATATGCTGTAATCGGAGTAATTCAGGATATCAAAGAAGCTCAGAATACGATTATTATAGATCATGATTCAATACCGGGTTTTATGATGCCTATGGTTATGCCCTTTAATTTTGAGAATAAAAAAGATGTTCTGGGGCTATCTATCGGAGACAGTGTAAAATTCAGTTTAGTGGTTACTTCTTCTAATAGTTTTGCATCTGATTTTACTGTTTTAGGCCGTTCAGAAATAGTTGACGATTATGATGAGTTTTGGGAAGATGATGAATACAGAAAGAAACAAATTGGAGAACGATTAAGTGATGTTATCCTTTTAGATATTAATGGTGACAGCATCTCACTAAGTAGTCTGAATGGAAAATTTCGGTTTATATCATTTATTTTTACCCGATGCCCAATACCCAATATGTGTCCAGCTGTTGTAATAAAGAATGGAGTCTTAGCAAATAATTTTAGAGATTATAATAATCTAGAATTGGTCATGGTTAGCTTTGACTATATTTATGACACGCCTATTGTATTAAAAGATTTTTATGGTTCATCGATAGACAACTATGAAAATTGGAGCGTATGGTCAAGCGCTGGTGGAGGTATTTCTGATCTTTATATGCTATCTAGTGAAATAGGTTGTGAATTCTGGGGGATAGAAGAGAATAATATCGGTCACAATCTACGTTCAGCATTGATAGGGCCTAATATGGAGCTATTAAAAGTCTGGGAGGGTGATAAGTGGCTTGCTAAGGATGTAAGGAAAGATATTGAAAACTATATAAAGATAGTAAAATAAGGCTTACCAGTCTTCATCGTCCCAGTCGTCTTCATCTTCATCCTCGCCTTCGGAAAAATCATATCCATTTTCATCAAAGTAAGCTTTTATTTCTTCAGAAATATCTACTTTACCTTTTATGTTCCACATATAATCTCTTAAGCCTTCAAGCATAGCCTCCTGGTCACCTTTTAATTTTACAAGATCTTTTCCCCAGATTGCTACTGCATCATCTGTTTCCAAAACATCAGGCGTTGGAAGATAAGGGGCAGGCATTTTCGTTCCTGGCATTATATTCTGTGGCTCGCGCATCCAGTCAACGACCCACTCAGGATTAAGTCTTTCTTTTGTAAGTGCTAGGTTAGCAGCCCAGGTCGATGCAGTCTGGATCGGGAATGTTTTTCCATAAAAGTGACAATTATTGCAGGCACCTAGCTCATGGATTTTTTCTCCTGCATTAAATTTGCGGCTTCCTGTAACAAATTGATGAGGAGTTCTGTATCCGGTATTTTCATTATCAATACTCTGAAAATATTTTATTATGGTATCCCACTCTTTATCGCTGATCTGATGAAAACTCGGCATTCTTACTTGTAGATTTGGCCTTATCGTCATCGGGTCATTAAAGAACTTTATCAGCCAGTTTGGATTTGTTTTTCTGCCTTGGGTGTTAAGATTTGGAGGGCCATACTCTGGAGCTCCAATATGTTCCACAAGCTGGCCACCCCTGTTTTCAATCAGGTGACATCCCTGGCAGTTATATTTTTTAACAAGCCTGTGTCCTTCTTTATTATATGCAGGTACTTTATTATGTGCTAATAGAGGCTCGCCAATTTTATCGGTGTTAAACGCCAATACCGCAGTAGTCACCGCTTCTATTTCTTCTTCAGTAAAATGGAAATTAGGCATTTTCAACAGATCTAGCGGGGCGCTTTCTTTTCCTCTATCATAAATCCTTGGTGTTCTGAGCTTGTTTTCTATCCACGCATAGTTTGTGTGCTCAATATCATGGAGCAATCCAAAGTCAAACTTGTCGACGGGTTTCGAGCCTTCATAGGTTATTTCAACACCAATAGGCTTAGCATCCATAAAACCATCTATGTTATGACAACCAAAACATCCATAGTGGCGTATGCTTTTCTCTCCAACGAATGACATTTTCTCTCTTTCTGTCATCTTTGATGCTTTTTCAATAGCATATTTTTCAGGATTCATTTTCATGAGCCAGTCGAGGGTTAACTCATTCAATACAGTTTTATCAGCCTGTGGTACCTTTTTCTGATCAAAGTCATAGTTTTTATTATCATAGAGATAGGCCGTAAGATCTCTAGCATCACTATCACTTAGTCTAAGGTCAGGCATTCTTGTTGAAGGCATGTATTCATGAGGCTTTTTTAACCAGTTGAAGAGCCACTCTGGTGAAACTTTTGATCCCATGCCAATTAGATTTGGACCCTGTAGTTTTGTTAATCCTTTAAATGTTGTTGGTTTAGGAGCCATAGACGGATCTTGTTCACTAACATGGCATCCCATGCAACCAACCGCTGAAAATAATTTTTCTCCGTTTGCTGGGTCACCAAGATATCTTGATGGATTATTATCTTGTTTAATTTGTTTTTCCTTAAACAGATAGTGGGTTATAGAAGCGATCTCGGTAATATTTCTTTTAGCAATTTTTGGATTTTCCTGATTGGCCTGTTCAAAAATATGCGGCATTCTTGTATTATAACGAAAGTCTTGAGGGTTTTGTATCCACTTGGCAACCCAATCTGGATGAGATTTTTCATTTAGCTTTCTCAGATCAGGCCCAGATTTAGCTGTCGATGGCCAGTTGGCTGATACATGGCAGCCATTACATCCGGATCTGTCAACAAGGGTAAGTCCAAGGTTGATTTTTTCAGCACCAGCGAGGTCACTAGTATTTGTGTGACACTTAAAAC
>CAJWMI010000094.1 GCA_913043185.1 uncultured Fidelibacterota bacterium
CTAATCCTTTCAATCCATCATGTAAAATAGATATTAAACTAGGACAGGACCAGTTTGTTAAAATAATGGTATTTGACCTTCTTGGGCATCAAATAACTCTTCTAAATAATAAAGTTCTTCAACAGGGAAACCATCATTATTTATGGAATGCAAAAAACTATCCTGATGGAATTTATTTTATTACTGCAAAATATAATAATTCTATTAAAACCAAAAAAGTTACCCTACTTAAGTAATACCATCTTTTTATTTTAAATATATTCTACCACCAAATTTAATATAGAAGAAAGTATGTGAGTCTCATAACCCGATTGGAGCTTTATTGATTCTAAGCGGGGGGTTTTGTTTGTGGGAGGATTGGTAGAATTGGATATTAGATAAGGATAATTGAAATGAATAAGATTGCAAGCTTTGATGAAGTTCTTAAGAATAAATTAAATCGGATTTTAGAACAAATTTTAAGCGGGGCACAAAAATTTCTGGAGAGTCCATTTCAGAACAAAGACAGTAATTAAAAGAAAAAAGTCAGTAAATGATTATTGTATATCAAGCCCCGTTCAACCGGGGTTTTTTGTTTGTGGGATGATGGGTAGATTTGAATGAGGAGATTATTATGAAAAAACTATGGGATAAAATTCCACCGAAGTATCAAGGATACTTAGTAGGAGTATTTCTCTTCTTATTGGTTACTTGGTCTATGTGGTCTGTTTGGGATAAGACTTCCCATTAAGGTTAAGCCCCACATTCGTGGGGTTTTTTGTTTCAATAGAATCCTCTAAATGGTCTGTTTATTAATTTGACCTGTTCAAGAGAATATCCTGATTTATATTGTTTGTAAGATGCTATTAATCCTGGTATTGAGAAAACAACCATACCCAAAACATACCAATACCAATCTGCATTAAGTGATGAGGGATAAAAGTTTCTCATTATCAAAGCAATAAAAAAACCTACACCTGCATTACAGTTATATGTGGATTGAGTAAAGGTTGTATTTTTGAAATTTCCATATAACATTTTGATTTCCTATTATTAATAATCGAATATAATAAAACTAATAAGTCTACGCCCACATTCGTGGGGTTTTTTGTTCGTGGGAGGATGGGTAGATTTCTACATGATTAACTACATCACATTATTATCCATTATCAAGAAAATGAGGATTGAATATTAGTGGCAACTGAATTATATGGTTTACACCCTAAAGGAAGTATCCCAAAACCTGATGAACCTAATTGGGATGAATGCGGGGAAGAAGAAAAAAAGACGTACTTGGCATGGTTTTATAATCCAAAGAATGATTAACTTCATTTTATATAATATTAATAAGATGAAATAAAAATTTAGATAACTATGTTTGATCATTGACTACTCCAGCATACCTTCAAATTGTTTGGTGTATGTAAAGCCATCATATCTTATTTTATCATCATGTCTTATTGCCCAGAGATAGTACATATGAAATCCTGGCGCAGATGTTTGACTGTGTGTCTTACTTTTTGTAATCGCCAACACGTCACCGTTTTTTATTTTATAAACATCCTCGCCTAGTTCACCGTGACCATAACCCCAATTTGGCGAAAGCTCATAGTAATATATCTCTGGTTGAGGGTGGTGATGAGGTGGGTAGCTGCTCCACTTTCCTGGAAAATTTAAAACCTCACCAATGACAAGCTTTGCCTCATTTGGGGAAATTGTATCATCAAATGCAAGTCTAACTAATCGGTAGCATGTATCATCAAGCTGGTTTTTTCCTCTGTGTTCTGTGTCAATTTCCTCTGGTAAATATATTTTACCCTTAAATGTTTCATTGTTGATTGTTTTTATAACAGCGATTCTCGATTGAGATTTTGTTGAAACCTTAACATTATCACCTGGGCTCATATGAATCACTGTCGGATCGCCATTGATCCAATCTGGCCTATCAAATGAAAACTCTGCTCCTTGAAACTCAATGGTTCCTCTGCCCCCAACTATAACCAAAGCAATCTCTTTGTAGTTGTCTTCAATTGCCCAGTTGTCATTTTCATTTAGGACCAATATGTCAAAATCCATTCCGGTTTTTTCTAGGGTGTCGCTATAGTGATTTACGCCAGATTTAAAACCATTTCGGTGTGGGTGAATTAAACTCATAATATTCTCCTATTCTTTGATCATATGATTTCTTATCAGGTTGATAAACTCATCATATCCATCTAAAAAAGTGTTCATTGTGTGGACAGTTGCGCCAAATGATAGAAATTCCTCAGGTTGCATCCCATCTTTGTCAAATGCGCGATTAAAATCTTCAAAGTGTTCGCGTAAAGTAGAAATAGTTCTCTCATCCACAGGTTTTTCAATTCTATTTCTTACATCAACATCTGACCTGTTAAATTGATTCCACCAGTCGTAGGGCATGCTGATGATAACATCCCCACCAACAATCTCTTTCCAATGAAGATCACACCTAAAGGCAGCTGCCAGTAGTTTTGACCTATATCCTCTATCCTTAAATAAAGTATAAGCATTTTTAAAAACCGCTATAGAGGCCCAGTTAATTAAATCTGGATCTATATCAATATTCTCAGCCTCTCTCTGGCGTTTTAGGTGATCATCAATACGGCCAACCATTATGGTAACATAGGGAGTGACTGTTGATGTATCCACGCCGTTATTTTTTGCTGTTTTTAGTCCCCTCTCAATTGCCTCTGCAACCTCCAGTGCCTGTGGCACAGTAAAACTCACAGTTGCATTGATAGATATCCCAACGGATGTTAGTTTTTCCATCGCCTCAATTCCAGCTGGAAGAGCTGGACATTTTATGGCAATGTTGGGAGCCAATGAAGCGAGGTACTTACCTTGCTCAAACATAGCATCAGCATTTCTGTAATATTTTGGATTAACCTGAAGGGATAGTTTCCCCTTTTCACCATTCGTTCTTTCATACACAGGCAATAATATTTCAGCAGCCTTCTTCCCAACTTCATCAATTAAAAGCCAAAGAATCTCATCCTCTGAATAGCTCGGATATTCCATGATCATTTTATCAATCTCAGGATTCCAAAGGTCAGGGTGATTTTTTACGCTTTGTAATGTGATAACAGGGTTAGAGGTTGCACCTACAGCGCCCTCATCATAAGCATGTTTCAGTTCTAGGTGGTCGTTGGAATCATTCCACCAATCAGAACCAAGGTCAGTTGTTTGCTGCATTTTTGTTTTCTGAGCCATTTTAATTACTCCAAATCTTATTAAGGTATTTTCTGGATCGCATCGCATATTCGAAAGGATTTGCTCTAGACGGGTCCTGTTCAGCTTCAACAATTATCCATCCATTATATTTAGATATATTTATCGATCTACTAATAGCTTCAAAGTCAATGCACCCATCTCCCGGAACTGTAAAAACCCCAGACAACACTGCTTTTAAAAATGAAACCTGGTCAAAATTTATATCATAAAAAACATCGGGCCTTAGATCCTTAAAATGTATGTGTCTGATTCGATTCATATTTTCTTCGAAAAATTTAACAGGGTCAACGCCCGCAAAAAAAAGGTGTCCCGTGTCAGCACAGAGGTTAACAAGTTTCGGGTCTGTATTAGATAGTAGTCTAAAAATTTCCTTCTCGCTCTGAATATATGTACCCATATGGTGGTGATATCCTATGCTTATCCCATAGGAATTACAAATTTCCCCTGCCTTGTTTAAAGAATCGGTCAGCATATCCCAGTTTTCTTCTGTGCAAATGGGTTTTGATGAGAGAGGGTTTTGCATTTTTCCATGCACAGAGTCTGTACACTCTGCTATATTGATGATCATCGCTCCAGCATTAGCTAGCAAGGAGGCTTTCTTTTGAATCGTTTCAAGTTCATCATCAACTTTTTTTGATAAAAAAAAGGTAGAATGCCAGGATGAAGCCAGCTCAAGTTTATATTTTGAAAGAACTTCTTTTATGCTTGAAGCTTCTTTAGGAAACTTGTTTCCTATTTCAGTGCCGCTGTAACCGGATTTTTGCATCTCTTCTAGTATTGTATCTAAGGTATAGTCACCACCTAACTCTGGCATATCGTCATTGCTCCAGTTAATTGGGGCAATGCCAAAACGAACCCCACTATTGTCTAAATTAAAAATCTCTCTCGCCTTTTATCTTCTCGTCGTACTCTTCTCTTATTATTGTGACCCTGTCTGACTCTGATATTTCAGCAACTGGTACATCCCACCATGCCCCGTAACCAGGCACTTTTGCATCGAGATCAACGAGAACCTCTATCAATGTTGATTTGCTATTTTCTCTCGCTTGGGCAATAGCTTTTTCTAGCCTTTTTTTGGTTTTGACCGTTATCGCATCAATGCCCATAGACTTTGCATGCGCTGCATAATCAACAGGAAGTTTATCACCTGTGTATTCAGATGATGACTCGTCTCTTTTTCTGTATTGATTCCCAAACCCTTTGCTTCCTAAGCTGAGAGATAGACCGTTTATACTTCCAAACCCGTGGTTATTTATTAAAATTATTATAAGCTTTTCATTTTCTTGGA
>CAJWMI010000095.1 GCA_913043185.1 uncultured Fidelibacterota bacterium
GAAGAATTAAGAAAAGGGAAAACACCAAAGTCTGCTATCGAAGCAGGATACAACAGAGCAATCACTACTATTATTGATGCAAACCTAACTACAGTAATTGCCGCTCTTGTTTTATACCAGTTTGGCACTGGCCCTATTAAAGGATTTGCGACTGTCCTTTTTTGGGGAATTTTAATCAGTATGTTCACTGCGGTTTATGTTACACGGACAATTTTTTATACAATCACAAAAAAACCAATAAAAAACCTTAGCATATAAATGCAGATTATAAAAGATTCAAAAATTGATTTCATAAATAAGTCCAGATTCACTATCCTACTGTCTGGAGCTCTAATACTAGCTGGTATATTTTCGCTTATAATAAATAATGGCCCCAAGCTAAGTATAGATTTTAAAGGAGGAACTTTAATAGCTGTTCATTATACAAAACCAATTAATATTAATGATCTTCGCTCCCAATTAAAAAATGTAAACATTAACGGACAATCGTTTGATTTTAGTACCTCAGAGATAAAACATTTTGGAGATAATAGTAACGTCTCTGTACGTATCGCTAATTTAGAAAATGAACCGGAAAAATTTTCTCAAAACTTCGTTGATATATTAAAAAATATTTACCCGGATGCATTACCTGAAAGTAAGGATGATTTCATATTATCTATTGATAAAGTGAGTCCAAAGGTAGGATCTGAACTTAGTGGAAAAGCGATAATGGCGATTATATATGCAATTACCCTAATTCTAATATATATATCCTTCCGATTTGAATT
Organism: uncultured Fidelibacterota bacterium; assembly: GCA_913043185.1. The sequence goes on from CAJWMI010000095.1 coordinate 771, forward strand.
TACCTATGCAATTGGTGCTATTGCAGCTATTGCACATGATGTAATTATTACCCTTGGTGTTTTCTCTATCCTTGGATATGAAATTTCACTATCTGTCATAGCAGCGTTCCTGACAATAGTTGGATATTCTCTTAATGATACTATAGTTATATTTGATAGAATCAGAGAAAATATGAAGGCTCTAAAAAGAGAACCCGTCGTATCAATTGTAAATAAGAGTATAAACGAATCATTAAGTAGAACGGTTGTAACGTCATTAACAACATTATTTGTAGTATTAACGTTATATTTTTTCGGAGGAGAAGTAATACATTATTTTTCTTTTGCCTTGATCATAGGAGTGTTAGTAGGAACATACTCAAGCATATTTGTTGCTAGTCTTATAGTAGTCTATATGCAGCCCAAAGCGTAACCGTATCCACCGATTTATTCATGGTGCAGTTCTCCATCTTGAAAACTGACCTAGGGAGTTTTGGGATATTGGTTAATGAATCAGATCTGCTTAAAGTGATTTTACCAAATAAAATAAATTCAATTTCTATAGAAATAACTAACCCTGGCAGCCATAAACCGATCATGCATAATGTGATTGAACAATTAAATCAATATTTTATGGGCATCAGAAAACAATTTGATATAAGCTTAAAACTTGAGATGCCGCCATTCTATAAAAAAGTCCTAAAAGAGGTCAGTGAAATCCCCTATGGACAGACATTTTCTTATAAAAATATTGCAAGAAAATTGAATAATCCTAGAGCTTACCGAGCGGTTGCAAATGCAAATGCTGCTAATCCTATACCTATCATTATTCCATGTCATCGAGTAATTCAATCCAACGGAGACTTAGGTAATTACGGCGGCGGCAGGGAATTAAAACAAAGTTTAGTACAGTTAGAAACAGATAATTCGTTTTTTTAATAATTAAAATTTTTGTTGAATTGCTATATGTATAACTGGCTTCCTTTTAAATTTTCTTTCTCTTAATCCCCAGCCTAAATCTATCCGAATTGATTCTAACATTGGAATCGGTATTCTTATTCCAACACCAGCGCCACCCATTAATTTTTCATCTTTTATTTTTGGCCAATTATGAGTAATAAAACCACCATCAAAAAAACCAACAATGCTTAAACCGTTTAATAATCCTAGCCTTGAATGATGCTTGGGAACAATTAATTTCCTAATCTCAATCGTTGAAAAAATGTACTCATGTCCAAAACGATAATACTCAGTAATTAGACTATTTTTATTAATACTAGGAAGATCCCATCCTCTAATATTATTTGAATTACCAAAATAACTCAGCCAAACATCTGCCTTGTATCCCCATTTCTTTTTTAATGTAGTATTTATTGCAAGGGTGATATCATGTGTACTATCAAATAATGGCAAGTAAATACTATAAGATTGATCCCAAATAATAAATTTGTTTTGTCCAATCATTGGAACGATTTTATTAATCAACCTTATTCCCTTTTTAGGGTTCCAATAAATATCCCTGCTGTCATACTCTAATTTTATCTCTGGTATAATATAATTATAGCTTAGTGTATCTATATTTTTTGTAAAACTTCTATTACTAGTAATTGGAGAAAATCTTAACTTAAGTCTTTCACCATACCATTTACCTACGTCCACTCTTAAGGTATTTATTTGAACGCTTCTATCCAGAAATAAATGCTCATAAGAACTTTTTTCAATATACATAAATAAAGAAATATGATCCCCAAATATCCAAGGGTCATAATACATGAACTGAATCTTTTTCTGACCACCAATACTACCATTTAACTCAATATTCCGATTCTTTCCCTGAAAATTATTAATTAGAAACGCACCACGAAGAGACCACCCTTTTTCTTCGTCATAGACTGGAAGTATTACTGGCGGTAGTCTATGCACTGACTCTATTAAATTAAATTGCAATATAGCATTACCATCCTCTAAGGGAACCAAGTTCCAATTGACTTCATCAAATAATCCTAAGTTGAAAATTCGATTTCTGTCAAGATCCGCAATAGAAGAATCAATTGCATGATTTATTGGGTGATGAATTTCACGCTTAATGATATATGGTTTAGTTTTCGATAAGCCTATGATTTTTATGTCTGATATATTAGGCTTATAGTCAAAGCCAAAAACATTAGATAAGAAAAAAATAAACAACAAAAAAAGGCCCGCTAAAACAGGCCTTAAGTAGTTAAAAAAAAATTTTATATATAGGGGGTTACAGGTCGATTCCATCCATCATTAAACGCTTCTTATATTCAATGCCTTGCTGCGAATATACATCTTCAATCGCTTTATTTAGTTTATCTGCTATTTGTAAACCGTCTACCTCAACCTTTACATTTCGCTCATCGAGTTTTCTAACCCTAAAGATTGAATTCTCATCTCCATAATTATGCCATACTCCATCATATTCTTTCGGCGTTCCATACTCCATCAGAACTTTATGTTTAATCACATCTTCAGCCGTTAATTGAGGAAAACCTGTATCTTTAAGTTTTATTTTTTTCACAACACTCTCCAAAATATAATGTGAGTCACTATTATTTGTGGTGCTATATACATAATCAATATTGACAAAGCCAAGAGTGATCCTTTCAATTGTTAACCGAGTAACATAGTTAAACTCTACAGTAGCTCTTTTAATTGGTAGAACAATACCATCTTTTGTCGTTCTTGATTCATCAGTATAAACAACTTCAACTGTTGTATCCGGAACAATAGTCAATACCGCTGGCAAACTCGTAGCCCATGGAGCTAATAACTCATCTCTAAAAACCCAACCATCTGGCAATCTTTTTACTGGTATAACAGATTCGATTTTATTTCTACTTATTGGCGGTGAAATTTTTGGTAACTCCTTTATGGGAGTCGACTCGTTTATCAATTGTTGTTCTTCGTCTTCTTCGCTTGACTCAGATTTTTTATCCTTTGAGCCACCAAACAACTGATCTTCTTCTGAATGTAGAGGTGCTAGAGGATTAATAATGATCCCTATAACAAAAATTGATACGACTATTTTGATGATATTCTTCATTTTATTATCTATATCTTTTCAGGATATTAGAAACATCCTCGCGGAATTTAAGACATTTACCTAATCTATAAAGAAAAAAAAAGCCCTCAATTGAGGGCTTTTTTCTCAATGATCTATTCTATTTCCGCCCTCTGGCCATAGGTGATCTTGCAACGTCACCATTTTTATCTATAAAATAAAGCCAGCCAGCCTCTCTAGTAACGCCTGCTGAGGCAACTTTTTCTGCGTTTCCGCCACCTTTACCAGCACGAGCCATTTTTGAACGAGAAACATCACCCTGTTTATCAAGATAATAAAGATAACCTTTTTCTTTTGATACACCTGTATTTTTTACTACTTCAGCCATTAAATCCTCCGTTATTTATTGATTTGTATTTTTTGGTAGTGGTTAGAGCAAAATCTCTCTTCCTCTGCCTTTGAATAGTACGAAATATTAATTGTTTATGTCAAGATTTTTCTCGAGGATGTCTCGTCGAGAAATTTTATCAATATTTTGATTCGATAAAGCTAAATCTAAAAGTAATTTTAGTATAAAATAATTACATAAAATGCCCCGGTAGCTCAGCTGGATAGAGCACCGGATTTCTAATCCGGGGGTCACAGGTTCGAATCCTGTCCGGGGTACT
>CAJWMI010000096.1 GCA_913043185.1 uncultured Fidelibacterota bacterium
CGATCCTTTGACCGAATCATTCAAAGGTCAACTCAGGTCAGCCTATGAAAAATCTATTCATGATGATCCTCTTGTTCGCTCATACTTGGCAATGGCCATGGGAGCAACAAAGGATACAACTTTTGGGGCAATATTAGTTTCTGGCCTTGAGGATCATAATTTGGAAACAAGACTAGCAGCTATTCAGGCTTTAGGACTTCTTAAATATTTTCCTGCAACAAAATCAATTAGACATATTATTAACAAAACAGATACACCAACTGAAAAACTAACGGCAACGATAGCCCTTGGTATGATTGGCGACCCCTCAACGATACCCCATCTGAAAAACCTTCTAGATGATGATGAAGCAAACATAAGGTGGGACGCTGCCATAGCTCTTGCCAAAATGGGGGACAATTCTGGTGCCTATATTATCGAAGGACTTTTAGATCGGAGTTACTTAAAACAGTTTAAACAAATAGATCCGATAGAAGAAAAAAAAGTATTAATGATCGCTATAAGAACAGCCTCTATTTTATTTGATAAAAAGTTTGAAGAGAAGCTAACTTTGTTGTCTAAAAACGATCAAGATTTAAGCATTAGAAATGCAGCAATCAAAGCCTTAGAAAATAATTATAGTAAAATGGAACCAATTACTGATGAGTGAAACAACAAGATCTGATGCACCTAGAGCAGCAGTCGGAAGCACAAATAAAGAGGATAAAAGCTCAATTGAAAGACGAAGTTTTTTTAGCTGGTTAGCTGTAGGCTGGCTAGGGTTTGCAGCTGCTACTGGTGGATTTTTTACCGTAATAATTCGGTTTTTGTTCCCCAATGTACTTTTTGAACCGCCTCAGACTTTTAAAATAGGATACCCTGACGAATTTTCTCCAAATAGTGTAGACATAAGATTTAAAAAGGAATTCAATGCATGGATAGTCAGAGATGATGAATCTATATTTGCCCTTTCTACAGTCTGTACCCACCTTGGGTGTACGCCAAACTGGCTTGCGACAGATAGTAAGTTTAAGTGCCCCTGCCATGGCAGTGGATTTAGAATGACAGGCATCAATTTTGAGGGCCCTGCTCCTAGGCCGTTAGAAAGATTTAAAATAGGTATAGCTGATGATGGTCAGATTCTTGTCGATAAAACCAAGAGCTACAAATGGGAAAAGGGAGAATGGGAAAATAAAGACTCATTCTTAACAGTTTAGATAATGGAAAATAAAGATAACAGATCAATATTAGAAAAAATGGGTGAGTCCCAGGTCTGGAAGTCTATCATTCGTTCTGGTGTACCCAAAACAAGAAGACAAAGAATGCACGCTATTTTGGGAAGTGTCTTTCTACACTTGCACCCTGCAAGACTCCCAAAACATGCAGTAAAAGTAGGCTATACCTGGTGTATGGGCGGTCTTTCTTTTTTCTTATTTGTAAATCTTACAATCACTGGCATACTCCTAATGTTCTACTATAGGCCCACGGTAGAGTATGCGTTTACTGATATTATTGATCTGGCAGAACAGGTTCCACTAGGTATTATGAGAGAATTGCACCGCTGGGCAGCTCATGCCATGGTTCTGATTGTCTGGCTGCATATGGTAAGGGTATTTATGACAGGATCATACAAGCCTCCTCGAGAGTTTAACTGGGGCGTTGGTGTATTACTAATGACTCTGACCCTGTTATTATCTTTCACAGGCTACTTGCTCCCTTGGGACCAGCTAGCTATTTGGGCTGTAACCGTTGGATCTAATATGGCAAGAGCTACTCCATTCCTTGGTCACGAAGGCCCTGGCGCTGCGCTGCTTGCCATCGGCGATATTAACCTGATCCATGTTGGCTCAGACGTTAGATTTGGCCTTCTTGGTGGTAGATTTGTTGGAGAAGCGACCCTGCTTAGGTTCTATGTCCTCCATTGTATTGCGATTCCGTTTATCGCCATGATATTTATGGCGGTACACTTTTGGAGAATAAGAAAAGATGGAGGAATCTCCGGACCCTTATAAGTATTAGGTACCGGAAAAATTATGAGTTTAGTTGCTATTAAATCTGCTATTGATGCATTATCAGCACCAACGATCAGTTTTACCATACTGACAGTTCTTTTTCCTTTCTTTTTTCCTCCGTCCGACTGGTTTGAAAAAATCCATAGGAAACTTGGTTTTTGGAGACTTTGGACAAAAGCCGGGGGGATAACTGGGCTCGTGCTTATTACTGCTTTTTTTGTGATCGGATATTATGATAAGAATTTTAATATCACGCTTACCAAGCCAGATAACTTCCCGATTGTACTAATGATTTATTCTATGTTTTTCTTTATATGGCTTGCTATGTATAAGGCCTATAGAAATGATATACGTATAGATCAGGGACTAAAACCTGAAGAATACAATGACCCGGACGATAAGGTCCTAGTCTGGCCGGATCTGGTTTATATTGAGTTTATAGCACTAATATTGTTTCAAGTATTTTTAATTGTGTGGTCTATTCTAGTGGCCGCACCAATTGAAGAACCTGCTAACCCAGCTGCAACACCTAATCCTTCTAAGGCTCCATGGTACTTCCTGGGACTCCAGGAGATGTTAGTATACTACGATCCATGGATAGCTGGAGTTTTATTGCCAACAATGATCATTGTTGGCTGTATGGCAATCCCTTATATGGATATTAATAAAAAAGGTGACGGATACTATTCCTTCAAAGAACGAAGAGTCGGTATTTTTATTTTTATGTATGGATGGGTTGTATTATGGCTCTTTCTTATTGTTATCGGAACGTTTTTTCGAGGACCAAATTGGAACTTTTTTGGACCCTTTGAATACTGGGATCTACACAAAGTTGAAGCACTTACAAATGTAAACCTATCAGAATTATTATGGGTAAAATTATTAAACCAGGGGCTTCCATCGAATATTCTCATTAGAGAAAGTGTTGGCTTTATATCTGTTGGCTTTTACCTGTTTATTCTCCCGGTTATATTGGCCAAAACAGTATTGAAAGATATGTATGAAGCATATGGTCCAACCCGCTATACGAGTCTCATGGTATTTGGCTTGGTGATGCTGGCTCTGCCAATAAAAATGTATCTCCGGTGGGTTATTAACCTAAAATATATAATTGCAATTCCTGAGTGGTTCTTTAACATATAATATTTAGATGTTTAAAAACGACGAACGATATTGGGACATTAACCTACTGAACAAATGGTTCGCTATTTCTTCATTGGTCTTTTTATTATCAATGGTATGGACATTTATTGATGACAACGATGATGAGTTTAAAGACTATCAAAAAAAGTTTAGAAAACTTCAGATAGAGGCGACAGAAAAAAACCTAGGTCAGGAGTTAGATGAGGTCAAAGATGTTAGAGAAAAATATGACAAAGAGTTTGCAAAGGCCCAGTCTGATTATGATAATCAATCAGACCAAGTCAAATCGATTAATGATGAGTTGGGTAAATATCGAGCTGACTTTTACAATATCAACCTGAAATATTCAGAGCAAAAGGCAAAACTTGATGTAATCAAATTTCATCTAGAGAGTGATAATGCTCATCATTTAGAGGGTGAAATTGCTCAAGACTCTCATCATGGAGCCGATACCAAAGAAAAATATAAAATAAAAACAGAAGAGCTTAATAAAGTCAAACTGGAAAAAGAAAACCTTGAAATAGAAATTGCAAAAAGAGAAAAAATATTAAAGGATATAAAAAAGACTCTTAAAGAGGCACAGGACAAAAGAGATAAAGTACTGAAAAAGGTTATCATTGCAGAGAATAAGCTTAATGTCCTAGACCGTTCCAAAATGAGTTTCATGAACAAGATCGGAGACATTGTACGGGATCTACCAATTCTTGATTTTATGGATCCATACTATAAGGTTAAACAAACTGTTGTAAAAGATATCCACTATGATGTTAACTTTACTGCAATGCCCGCTGTTGACCGCTGTACAAGTTGTCACCTTGGTATTACAGATCCAAATTTTGCTGATGCTGAGCAGCCCTTTACAACGCATCCAAATCTCGACCTATATTTAACCAGTAAGTCTCCTCATCCCGAAGAATCATTCGGCTGTACTTCTTGCCACGCTGGAAGAAGCAGGGGAACATCATTTGTTTCTTCTTCACACACACCGAATACTCCAGAGCAAAAACATGAGTGGGAAGAAAAATATAGTTGGAAAAAGATTCATCACTGGCTCCAGCCTATGCTCCCGACTCGTTATACACAGGCAAGCTGTTTTAAGTGTCACACAAATACTAGTGACCTCGCTGGTGCTGAAAAAATCAACCT
>CAJWMI010000097.1 GCA_913043185.1 uncultured Fidelibacterota bacterium
CTTCTGTGAGAAGCCCCTTGGTTTGTCTATCAAAGAGATCATGGAGGTAAAGTCTTTAGTAGACAGTAAAAACCTAAATTTGCATATTGGTTTTAATAGAAGGTTTGATCCCGATTTTTCTAGTTTAAAATCATCCGTTGTTAGTGGAGATATTGGCACCCTCCACATGATAAAAATAATATCCAGAGACCCGTCTCCACCACCGATTAGCTATATCGAAAAATCTGGCGGGATGTTTCTTGATATGACTATACACGACTTTGACATGGTAAAGTATCTATCGGGTGTTGAAATATCTGAGGTCTATGCCAAGGGAGACTGTTTCATTGACCCTGAGATCAAAAAAGCAAATGATATTGATACCGCGGTGATTAATATGACCCTGAAAAACGGAGTACTTGCAACGATTCAAAACTCCAGAAAAGCAGTGTATGGTTATGATCAGAGAATAGAAGTTCTAGGATCTAAAGGCACTTTGATCGTTGGAAATAAACTCTTACATGGTGTGATAAAAGGGACCAAAGATGGATTTACATCTGCCAACCCAAAAAACTTTTTTATTGATAGATATAAAGAATCTTACCAAATAGAAATCGCAGACTTTATTAGATCATTAAGTGGTGAAGCTGTCGATCACGCAGGTGTTGAAGACGGTTTACATGCGCTTAAGATTGGACTGGCTGCAAACAAGTCGTTATTGCAAAACAAACCTATTCAGTTATAAGGAATGTGAGTATGAGATATATATATAAAACTTTTTATCTACTGTTATTGGGTTGCATTATGGTTTCTTGCTCCAATAATGAAAAATCTATAAACAAATCGGAAAAGAAAATCACGATCAAAATGGTTACCCATGGGCAGGCGACAGATCCTTTTTGGAGTGTTGTGAGCAATGGTGCAAAAGACGCAGCCAAAGACCTTGGGATATCTTTTCACTATCAATCACCACAAAGTTTTGACATGGTAACGATGTCTCAGATGATAGATGCAGTTGTTGCAACGGAGCCAGATGGGTTGATCCTGTCAGTTCCGGATATCCCAGCGCTTAGAAAAAGTATTGTCTCTGCATCCAAAAAGAATATACCGATCATTGTAATTAACTCTGGCAGTGAGATAATGGAGGAGGTTGATATCCTTACATATGTTGGGCAGAGTGAGTATGAGGCGGGGATGAAAGCTGGTGAGGAAATGTTAAAAACAGGAGCAAAAAATGTACTCTGCATAAATCACGAAATAGGAAATATTAGTTTAGATCAGAGGGAGCAGGGTTTTAGAAAGATTCTCATAAAGAATAATGTTGATGTTAAAACAGTTCCTATAGATGCCTCAGATCCATCAGAAACCAGAGAAGTTGTTAGGGCGTTTCTTAGTTCAAACAAAGGTGTTGATGGTATAATGGCCCTAGGTCCATTGGGTGCTATACCCATAGTAAGTTTACTGAAAGATATTGATCCTCAGAAAAAAATCAGCATGGCAACCTTTGATTTCACACCTGAGATCATCGATGGGATCATGGATGGGCATATTGTTTTTGCGTTAGACCAACAGCAGTATTTACAGGGCTATCTGCCTATAGTTCTAATGGATCTGTATATCACAAATAAAAACACCCCTGCCTATAAAAAACTCGAAACTGGCCCAAGTATCATTAATATTGAAAATGCCCAAGATGTTTTAGCACTAAGCAAAAAAGGCTCAAGATGATTTCTTTGAGAGGCATGTTTTCAAGACCAGAAACAGGTGCTCTTTTGGGGCTGGTCTTTGTTTGGGGTTTTTTTGCAATATTTGCTCATAATGGATTTTTATCATTACAGGGTACAAAGTCCTACCTCCAGGTCTCATCTGAAATTGGGATTCTTGCGATTGGCGTCACGCTTCTAATGATAAGCGGAGAGTTTGATCTCTCTATTGGTTCATTGATAGGCTTTTCTAGTATGTCAGTTGCTCTATTAACGATGGAGGCTAATTTGAGCATGCCGGTTGCATCTTTTTTGACATTGATCATGGTGGTGTTTATTGGTTATTGTAATGGAATAACCGTAGTAAAAAGTGGACTCCCATCTTTTATTATTACCCTTGGTTCTTTGTTTATGGTTAGGGGAATCACAATAGCGATCTCAAAATTAGTAACGGGCAGAACACAGCTAGGGGGATTGGCAGATTCAAAAGGCTATAATATTATGTCTTCTATTTTTGGTAACAGTCTCACCATATCAGGAACTGATTTTCCTATTTCAATTTTTTGGTGGATTCTCTTTGGAGTCCTGGGTTATCTAATCTTGAGACACACACAAATTGGAAATTGGATCTTTGCCACTGGTGCATCGAAAGAAAGCGCAAGCCTGATGGGGATACCTGTCAAAAATGTAAAGGTCTCTCTTTTTATGTTAACCGCTTTTTGTGCTTGGTTCATTGCGATCACACAGGTCACTACTTTTGGCGGTGCGGATGTTTTGAGGGGAGAACAAAAGGAGTTCATTGCTATCATTGCCGCTGTAATAGGAGGGACTCTTCTAACAGGGGGCTACGGCTCTATCATTGGAACAATGATAGGGGCTTTAATATTCGGTATAGTAAAACAAGGGATAATTTTCGCAGGGGTAGATGCGGACTGGTTTCAGGTATTTATGGGTGTGATGCTGATATCTGCAGTATTGGTAAATGGGATATTTAGGAAAAAATATGCACACAGCTAGTAATCAAATAGTCCTAAGAAACATTTATAAAAACTTCGGCAGCATAAACGCCTTAAAAGATATTTCAATGGTAACTGATTCAGGAAAGATTCACTGTATCTTGGGAGATAACGGTGCAGGGAAATCAACCCTTGTGAATATAATTTCTGGTGTCTTTCAACCAGATCAAGGAGAATACACGGTTAATGAAAAGAGAGTATTATTCAAAGACCCTCGACAAGCTCTAGATGCGGGCATATCGACCGTTTATCAAAACCTCGCAATCATCCCCATTATGAATATCTATCGCAATTTCTTTTTGGGAAACGAGCCAATTCATGGACGTTTGAATACAATAAATAAAGATTTTGCAATTGAAACCACAGTCAAAGAATTAAAAAAATTCGATATACATATTGAAGATGCAAAAAGGGCCGCCGGTACTCTTTCTGGTGGACAGAGGCAGATTCTTGCTATTGCGAGGGCTTTGTATTTTGGAGCTAAAATTCTTATTCTTGATGAGCCAACATCCGCGCTTGGTGTGAGAGAATCTGCTAAGGTTGTTGAGCAAATTGCTCAGCTTAGAGAACACAATATTAATGTAATACTAGTTTCACATAATATTGAGCAGGCATTTTCACTTGGGGATGAATTTTTTATTTTTAAAAATGGAGAACTTGTTGGGCAGTTTAATAAACTAGAAACATCAGCAAATAAATTAAGAAGTATTTTAGAGAAATAAATATCGACTAATTATTTAGAGGAGAACAATTAAGACAATGGAAAAAATTGGTATAATAGGCCTTGGGAATATGGGCATGGGAATTGCAAAAAATTTAATCAAGGGTGGATATGCTACCATGGGGTATGATCTGCGTAAAGAATGCCTAGAGGAAATAGTTTCTCATGGTGGAGAGGCGGCTGAAAGTGTTTCACAAATAGGAAAATTATGTGATGTGGTTTTTGTGATGGTTATGAATGGGAATCAGGTAAAAGAGGTGGTGACACAACTTTCTCCAGGGCTAAATGGCAGAGGAACTATAATCATAACCGCGACGATTACCCCAGAAGAAGTGAGAGAGGCATACAACATCGCTAAGGAAAGTAATATTAGAATGGTGGATAGCCCGGTGAGCGGGGGATTGGATGGTGCCCATGAGGGGACCCTTACTCTCATGACATCCGCAGACGATAAAACCTTTAGTGATTGTCACGATATATTAGACGCTATCTCGAAAGATATTTTCCACGTAGGTAAGAATATAGGAGATGGGCAGACTGTGAAGGCCTCGCTTCAGTCATTTATTGGGTCGACCTTTGCAGCGATCTTTGAGTCTTTAGTATTGGGGTCAAAGGCTGGTATTGATGGTAAAACCCTGTATGATGTATTTAGCAGCAGTGGAGTAAGTAGCCCGTTATTTAAAAATTGTGCAAAACTAATTATGGATAGAAAATTTGAAAATACCGGAAGCCATATATCTACAATGTATAA
>CAJWMI010000098.1 GCA_913043185.1 uncultured Fidelibacterota bacterium
CTGACAATTCTAGAAAGAAATTCATGAGTTATCAAATCTAGACTAATTATTTTTTTTAGATTTTTTCTACTTTGTAAATCTGCATGCATTATTAATTTAGTGAGCTCGAGTTCAGCCCTATGAATTTTTGATGTGAATTTGATATCATTTTCATTTTTATCTGAAACCTCACTTTTATTGTATATTTTTTTTGAATTTAAAATATCTATTAATTCAATTTCATTAATATCAAATTTTTCAGAAATATTCTTAATGAATTCATTTTTAATTATCACATCACTGATTTGATTAATATTTGATAAAAGCTCATGAAGGTAGTCTCTCAATTCTATTCCCTTTAATTCCATGGCATTATGAAACTCCATGTGGAAGTCTAGAAATGTTGTTGGATTATCTATCGCTGACTTAATATCATCAAGCTTATTTTGAAGAACCCAATCGTCAGGATCTAAATCATTCGGCGGTCTTACAATCTGTGCCTCCATACCAACCTGATAAATAATAAATCCGGCACGTATGGCAGCATTGCCTCCAGCTGAGTCTCCATCATAAAGTAATATCACTTTATTAACTAGCTTAGAAAGCATGTTTGCATGATTTCTTGTTAATGAGGTTCCAGAAACTGAAACAACAGGTTCTATTCCTGCCTGATATAGTTGTAAAAAATCCATGTAGCCCTCAACTAATACTGCATAACCTGATCTTCTAATCACATCTTTCGTAACGTGCAGGCCATATAATGTATTACTTTTCTGATATAAAGCAGTTTCTGGTGAATTTAAATATTTCGCAGAGTCATTATTGCCAAAATCACGACCCCCAAAAGCATTTACCTTACCAGACTGATGAAAAATAGGAAACATTATCCTTGACCTAAAACGATCAAATGTACCTTTTTCTGAACGAATGAAAAGACCTGACTTCATTAAGCTATCCTTAGGGCCTATATGATTCAAGCTATTTAATAAATCATTCCAACTTTTTATTGCAAAACCAATACGAAATTTCTTAATAGTCTCTTCCTTTAAATTTCGATCTTTTAGATATTGAAGTGCCTTTTCACCAGGTGGTGAAAAAAGATTCTTTTGATATAATACCGTTGCTTTTTCATGAATCTGATATAGAAATGAATATTCGCTTGTGTCATAATTTTCTTGGGTTGTTTCAATAATTATATTGTATCTATTCGCTAATGATTTAACTGCTTCATAAAAAGTAAATTTTTGAAATTCCATTAAAAAAGTAAAAACATTTCCTCCATTACCACATCCGAAGCAGTGATATATTTGTTTTGAGGGGGATACACTAAATGAAGGTGTTTTTTCATCATGAAAAGGGCAGCGGCCAAAGTAATTAACACCCTTTCTTTTCAAAGATACCTCTTCGGATATAACATCTACAATATCAGATCGATCTCTTATCCTGTCAATTGTACTTTGTGGTATTTTAGGCATTAGGGCTGAACCATATCTCTGATAAAATTTTCGCTATAATTTAAAGGATCTTCCCATCCAAAAAAATTGACCATACTATTACGAAAATGATTAGTCGTATGAAAAATTCTTGAATTTTGTTCAACTATGTTTGTCCAACTATCTAGAGGTAAAATGATTAAGACCCAAATGAAAACAGTTATAATACAATAACCTTTTAACATCCCAAATAAAAACCCTAAAATACTATTTATCCAAATATTTGCTTTTGATAAAAGTGCTATCTTGAAAAGTCTTGTTATTAATCTACTAAAAATTAGAATTAGTGAAAAAATACCTCCAAAAGCTATCATTGTAGCTAACCAAGGCTCTAGATGAATTTTTTCTAATATAATCTTAGATATATTTACTGTTTGACCTGTTGCTATTATTATAGATAAAACTAATCCTATCAATCTACCAAGTTCATCAACTAGACCTCTAGAGTACCCCAGAATACCGTTAAACAACATATATAAAAAAGCCAGCCCATCTATAAACAAACTCATTTACTGCAATAATTCTTTAACTAATCTATTTGCAATCTTACCATCTACTTTCCCATTACTTTTCTGCATAATCAAAGACATAACCTTCCCCATATCCGAAAGACTGTTTGCTGAGGTTTGACTAATCACCTCTTTAACTAAATCAAGTGTTTGTTGTTCAGATAATATTTCTGGTAAATACTCCTTCAAAATATCTAATTCGGAGACTTCTTTTTCATAAAGCTCTGACCTTCCAGCTTTTTGATATGCGTCTGCAGATTCTTTGAGCTGCTTCACTAGTCTTTTAATTATACTGAGATATTCGTCCTCATTTATATCCTCTTTTTTTTCAATTTGCTTTTCTTTGAGCGTAGACAACAATGTTCTAAGTATGTTGGTTTTTATCTTATCGCCAGATTTCATGGCGACATACATATCGTTTTTAATTTGGTCAGTATAATTCAATATTATCGACTGTTTTGATCTATTCTCTTCATGGATAAAAGTAGTAGATCTTTGTTTGTTTCAAATCCAATAAAGCGCCTACCTATTTTTTTTGAACTAACTCCTACATCACCATTACGCATAAATGGGTCCAATACCCAATTCAATTTAAAACTGCTCGCCTCTAAAATTTTAGTAAATAACTTATCTGGGTTTCTTGAAAACGGACTTTTGACCGCTGGGATATCAAACCAAAAATTTGTTTGTAGCTTATTATTTCGGTCATCAATAAGATCGCCTCGATCAGATTTTAAACTGACTGCATGATTATTAAATAAAAAATCATCACTTTTTGTTGCAAACCAGATGTCTCCAGTCTGATTTTTCCAGGTTGGTGTTGATGACCTATCTTTTGCATTTCTATCATGCCAAGTAATACGGTTTTGAATAATAAACTTATTATTCAATAATCCATAATACATATTAGAACTAGGCCAATCACAAATAAGATATATGCCACCAGTGTTTTTTAAAATTCTGTATGCTTCTTCAATCCAATTTTGATTCCATTCATAATATTCCTTTAATGTCATTTGGGAACCGCGTCTATCTATATCTTGCCAAGGTTCTCTTGGAGGCTCAGTAATAATCAGGTCTATAGATTGATCAGGGAGTTTTTTTAACCCCTCCGATCCTTCTGAAAGGAAAAGACCTTCTTTCATATTATCAATACTTATAGAAATATCTTCTGTAGTTTGGATGGCTGGTAAATAACGATTTAAGTCGTTTATTGTTATCCCTGGAGAATTCTCCAATGGATTTTCAAAGATAGGCTCAAACGACTTCGTACTAGATTCAGTCATATATAAATTTAAATAAATATTAATTAACGAAACATTAAGATAGTTGAGACCTTGACTTTTATTAATACAGAATAATTAGGATACTTTTTTGTTTATTAATAAAAATTTAGATTCTAGCTGATGTACAAAATTATAATATTTATTTGGCTATTTTTTGAATTGCTATTTTCGCAATCAATAATAGGGTCTGGATTGACTAGATCAGATTTATTTGAATTTTTAAATACCAATTACAAACCAAGTACAACACTTGGTTATAATCAAGCCAGAGATGTAATGTATTCAATTATCGATTTGGAAGATGACAATACTTTAAAAGGGATCTATACAAACTATACCGTTACAATAGACCCAAGTCAAGATCCTAGGCCTCAGACTAATGCACAAAATATGAATTGTGAACACTCATGGCCACAAAGTATGGGCGCAGGGTCTGAACCACAAAAAAGCGACTTGCACCACTTATACCCTTGCAGAGGAAATGTCAATTCATCTCGAGGGAATAAACCTTACGCAGATATTGATGATAATGAAACTGATAAATGGTGGCGGCTAGATTATTATGAAACAAATATCCCTAGTGAATATATTGATGAGTTTTCAGAAGTAGATAACGATAATAATAAATTTGAACCAAGAGAGGATGTAAAAGGAAACATAGCCAGAAGCATGTTTTATTTTTATACCATTTATAAAAATGATGCTGATGAAAACTTCTTTGAACAACAAAAAGATTTCTTATACGAATGGCATAAACAAGATCCTGCCGATGATATTGAAATGGATCGGACATTAGCAATTGCCTTTTATCAAGACAACTTAGCCAATCCTTTTGTACTTGACTCTACATTAGTAAAAAGAATCTGGTATTTTAATTGTTAT
>CAJWMI010000099.1 GCA_913043185.1 uncultured Fidelibacterota bacterium
GCAAGATAATTAATAAAAGGAAACCTGATCTCAAAATTAAAAAGGGCAGCATTTGTACCAATTCTTTCAGCAAACCTAGCACCTCTCATTGGAAACGCATACTCAGTAAAATACACGTCCGTAATAATATTTGAGTTTGCCGTATCTGTCAAAACACTTCTGTAGATTGAAGGATCTTTTACCCCGTTTGTTTCGCCACTTTGAAAATCAGTTAAAAGATACGGAGTCCCTCCCAGAAAAAATTTCTGGGCCTTATTCCCCTGGCTGCGTCCAAAAAACCCTCTTAATGCAAACGTGTAATCACGACCAACACGCCAGTATTTTCTAGCATCAAATTTCATTGTCTGAAAGGAAAAATTATTTTTCCATCCGGGGCTTGCTGTAATAGAAGCATTTTGCCGGTAACCATCAATGGGTCCGGTAATCCCAAATACTGAATTATCTATAACCCAGCTCATTGTTGGTAAAACTGTTGTAAACTTTATAGATCCTGGCCTCTTTAGAAGCTCTTCTTGTCCAGTAAATGTATTAATAACCCTATCTAGAATATCATAACTAATATTGTGCCACGTAAGCCCAAAGTCTATTCTCTGGAAGCGACTAAAAGGATGTGAGATATAGGACTGTAGTCCATAATGACGCAGTCTACCAAGTGAATAATATCCAGCCTGAAAGAAATCAGCAGTTTGAAAACCAACAAAATAATAGTCAGTTTTATTTTTCAGATATCCATAGGATAAAAAATAATCACTATCTTCAAGCGTTAGTACCATCTCTGTACCAAACTGAATCTGATGGTTCCCGAGTATATCACTAAAAGCAAAATAGGTCATTCCGGAGGCACCAAATACATTATTAATTTGAAGATTGCCACTGACCATATCTAGTGTAAATCTTGTTTTATAGGATTTTGGAACATGAACACCCTCAACTAAGGTATCACTGACCACTATTTCTTTTTTAGGATTATTGTCTGATAAAGAGTGATTATAGTTTTGATATCCTTGAGCAAAAATCCATTTTGAGTAGGTTCCTTTATCATCCAGATCCATTCTGTCTACATTATCAGTATCTCGTATGTCTTCTACGGATAAATCTTCTTGGTCTCTTGTCTTTATATAATGAGTGGGCAATATTTTCTTAGAAGACATCTCCAGTGGCTTGTTAATACTATATAGGTCCCAACCCGTTCCAGAGTATCCCGCGAATATTAACGAATTGTCATCCCCAGAAATAGTAGGCTGCTGAAGACCTGTTAACACATTGGTTATAGCATAAGCATCCGATTTACTCTCATTATTTGATTCACTATGACTTCCGAGTGAGTGCTTATAGAGGTTATGTACACCATTATGGTCTGATGTATAAATTATTGTTTTTTCTGTGTTAGCCCATATCGGGTGATTTTCATTATCAGGAGTATCAGTTATTCGACGAATAATTCCATCTTTAGTGTTTAATATATATATATCTGTTTGACGGTAGTCATGATCTTCCATCCGGCCACTATATTCACCATTAACATAATCACCGCGGTCTGAGACAAACACAATCTCATCTCCTCTATTGTTCCACCTAGGATATGAGTCAGAAAAAATATCATCCGTAATCTGTCTATACTTTTCCTGGTCGAGATCATATATATATATGTCGCTAGAACCATTGTGATTACCAGTAAATACAATCTCTTTTCCTGCAGGGCTCCAGGATGCAGAAAAAACACCATCTAGGTCAATAGGAATTTTTTTTGATCTTTTTGTTTTTATATCTACTATATGTAGAGCGTCCGAGGCTCCGGCCTTTGCCGCGAGAACAATTTTATTCCCATCTGGTGACCATGAAAGTCCTGGCTGCAGCCATTTCAGCTCTTCAAAATCAACTGACCGACTGCCTTTAATCAGTGTTGCTTTCTTCTTGCCCGTTATAGCATCTAGGAGATAGACATCAAAATATCCAGAACGATCAGACAAAAGCGCTACCGTACTTCCATCTGGAGATAATGATGGAGAAACATTATAAAAATTTCTATTTTTTTTATGATCCGTTAATTTATCTGACATATCTTCTAGCGGATCTCTGTTTGCAATGTCAGGCCAGTATTCTTTTTTTAAATATTTATGCCACTGGGAAGACAATTCTTTCCACTTCATTCCAAGTGCTCTTTGGTATCCTTTTTCTGCACTTTGTGTCTTCTTCATAGCCCGAAATATCTCTCCAATCTTTTCCCTACCATACTTTCCTGCAATAAATCTCCAGAGTGACTGTCCTCCTTTATATGCCATAAAATAGTTAAGCTCATTAATCGTCGGCATCCTCTCATGGACAGCAATATCACGCAATACCATATCCGCTTTGGTGTCCCAGTTCGAACTTAAAAACTCTGCCAGTCCTTCGTTCGCCCAAAGGGGTATCCTCACTCTAGTTCGACTAGCGACCATATTCTGGGCGGTACCACCATATACCATATCATTGAGCATTGCATGTACCAGCTCATGGTGTATAACATGCCTGAACTGTTCAAAGTCACCATCAAAAGGAAATACTATCCTGTTCTTAAAAAGTTCGGTAACGCCACCGATCCCCTCAGACATATATGGGCCCACAACATTTGTCTGCTGAAATTCATTGTGCGAGTTATACACTAAAATGGAAACGCGATTTCTGAGGTCCCAGGCAAGGTGCGTTGAAATTTGCTTGTAAGAATCCTCTGCTATTTTTGATGTAAACTCAGCAAGGTTTTGATTTTCTCCATAAAAATATATATCAAAATTCGGGGTCTGTATGAAAGACCAATCAAACTCTCGATACTGAACCTTGTTCCTGCCAAAAGATTGACCGAACAAGGTGTAGCTAAAAATGAGTGTACATAATATATATTTTAGTGTTTTCATTCTATTCTTAACGAATTACTTCTGTGCTATGTTTCCAACATTAATAAAAAACTGTAAACAATGTCAATAAAACCTAAAAACTATCTTTTATTGGGTTATTTACTTTACTTGCTACTGCCAAACTGAAAAAGTTATTTTTCACGCTATGGAATTACCAATCTATTTCATTTCAGATGTCCATCTTATGCTAAATGACACTGCAGAAGAAAAGCACAAGAGAAAGTCTCTGTATCGTTTTCTTAATTATGTAAGAACAACGAGGGGAACACTTTTTTTTGTCGGCGACTTATTTGATTTTTATTTTGAATATCCTGATATGATTCCCAAAGCTTATTTTGATTTTTATAATAAAGCATACCAATTAAAAAAAGCTGGCGTAAACCTAAGGTTTATCGCCGGAAATCATGATTACTGGCTATTGGACTTTATGAAGGAAAAAATAATGAACCAGACCTATTTTGATGATACCACATTTTCATTGAAAGGAAAAAATTTTTACTTAACGCATGGTGATGGTTTATTAAGCTGGGACTATGGCTATAGAATTCTAAAAAAAATCGTGCGCTCTTCCTTTTTCACATGGTGCTTTCGTTTACTGCATCCAACCATCGGATACAGCATAGCAAGAAAAGTTTCAAGAACCGAAAACCACCCAGAACATTCCGAACAGTTAAAAGAAAAGATAAGAAATGAACTCACCAAGTTCGCATCTGGACACTTTGAAAAAGGATTTGACTACATGGTCTGTGGGCACTATCATCTGAATGAAATTATTGATGTAGGAAAAGGAAAACTTGCTGTCCTCGGTGACTGGCAGGATCAGCCATCTTATGCGGTTTTTGATGGAAGAGAATTAACCCTACACCAGTGGGAAAATAATGCGTAAACAATTAACTATATTATTATGCTGCCTTCTGATTTTTCAGGGGTGTGCCACGATCAAAAGTTTTTTTGGTAAAAAATCAATCATGGATCCTGATGACCCCAACTTTCTTAATAATATTCAAAAACTTAGAAGCGCCTACCAGGATGGAGACATACAGGCACTAGAAGAAATGATTCAAATATATAATGATGACGACCAGCATATCAAAGCCAGGATTGAGGCTGGAAGAATGCTGGCTAATACTCAGCATCCTATGGCACTAAATGCGATTGCAAAAATGGTTGAAACCACCAGCGCGGTTGATTTTTCATTTTTGAAAGCCTCAATAGAAATGCTGTCACTATTTAGAGA
>CAJWMI010000100.1 GCA_913043185.1 uncultured Fidelibacterota bacterium
AATGATAAAGTACCAAAGAATATTATAGATATTGAAAAAAAAATAGATTCTTTACGATCAAAAAAAGAGATAAAGGTCAATAAGCAACTTTATGAAGAGGCAGCTATTATTAGGGATGAAGAGCGTAAACTTCTTGATAAGCTTAGTAATGCTCAACAAACTTGGAATGAAAAATCGAAAGTTAAAGAGTTAAATATTTCATCTGAAAATGTTGCTGATGTGGTTTCCCTTATAACTGGGATTCCTGTAAATAAAGTTGCTGAATCTGAGAGCCAAAAACTCCTTAATCTGCCAAAAAATTTGAGCCAATTTATTATCGGGCAAGAAACTGCCATACAAAGTATTTCAAAGGCAATTCGTAGAGCTAGAACAGGATTAAAAAATCCCTCTAGACCAATCGGCGTATTTTTATTTTTAGGACCAACGGGGGTAGGAAAAACTGAGTTGGCAAAAGTATTGGCTAATTATTTATTTAATCATTCTAATTCGTTAGTAAAGGTTGATATGTCAGAGTTTTCGGAGAGGTTTGCATTATCAAGGCTAATTGGTGCGCCTCCTGGTTATGTAGGATATGATGAAGGTGGTGAATTAACAGAAAAAATCCGTAGAAACCCATATTCTGTAGTATTATTAGATGAGATTGAGAAAGCACATCCGGATTTATATAACATTATGTTACAAATTTTTGATGATGGAATTCTTACAGATGGTGTAGGAAGGAAAATTGATTTTAGTAATACAATTATAATAATGACTTCGAATCTGGGCACAAAAGATCTTAATAATAATGATTTAGGTTTTGTGGAAAATTCAGAATCAGATAATTATAAACATGTAAGATCAAAGATTATGAAATCTGTAGAAAATACATTTTCTCCAGAGCTTATTAACCGGATTGATGATACAATAGTATTTCATTCGCTAAGCGAAGAAGATGTATTTCAAATAATAGATTTACAATTGAATGATCTTTCTGAAAATCTTTCAAAAATGGGACTGAAAATAAAACTTTCTATTTCTGCAAAGCGCTTGCTGGCCAAAAGAGGATATGACCCTCAATATGGAGCTAGGCCTCTAAGGAGAGAGATTCAAATTTCTCTAGAAGATTATCTATCGGAAGTGTTTTTAAAGCGTACATATCCTGAGGGGACGATTATAAAAGTAGATTCAAATAAGTCTAATTTTAGGTTTTCATTTATTGAAAAAAATAAATCCTCTGCTAAAAATAAATCCTCGAAATAGATTTAATAACAACTTATCTGCCAAATGGTACTATTAATATATAATATCTGCCAAATAGCACTATTAATTATTTTGGAATATTGCTTGTAAAGTAAGAGCTATATAAAATTTTTGAGGAGATATAATGTCTAAAATTATTGGAATTGATTTAGGTACTACAAATTCCTGTGTTTCTGTTTTAGAAGGAGGAGAGCCAACTGTAATAACCAATCCAGAAGGAGGTCGGACGACACCATCAGTTGTCGCTTTTGCAAAAGATGGAGATCGTTTAGTAGGGCAAACGGCAAAGCGTCAGGCAGTTACAAACCCTGAGAATACTATTTTTTCTATTAAACGGTTTATGGGCCGTATGTTCAAAGAGGTTGATAATGAAATTTCTGAGGTGCCATATAAAGTAGAGAAAAATTCAAATGGAGCTGTAATTGTTAAAGCCAATGATAAAGATTATACACCTCCAGAAATTAGCGCTATGGTATTACAAAAACTGAAACAGGATGCTGAGGAATATTTAGGGAATAAAGTAACTGATGCTGTGATTACTGTTCCTGCCTATTTTAATGATTCACAAAGACAGGCTACAAAGGATGCCGGGAAAATAGCAGGTTTAAATGTTCGTAGGATTATAAATGAACCGACTGCAGCATCATTAGCATATGGTTTAGATAAGAAAAAAGATGAAAAAATTGCAGTGTTTGATTTAGGTGGTGGTACTTTTGATGTTTCAATCCTTGAGCTAGGCGATGGTGTTTTTGAGGTCAAATCCTCAAACGGAGATGGCCATTTGGGTGGTGATGATTTTGATCAAAAAGTTATTAACTGGATCGCAGAGGAATTTAAGAAAAGTGATGGTATTGATTTACGTGAAGATCCTATGGCTCTTCAGAGACTGAAGGAAGCTGCTGAATCAGCAAAAAAAGAGTTATCATCATCTAAACAAACAGACATCAATTTACCTTTTGTTACGGCAGATGCGTCAGGGCCCAAACACTTAAACCTAAACCTTTCAAGGGCAAAATTCGATGAATTAGTTTTAGATTTGGTTGATAGAACCATTGATCCATGTAAGAAAGCTTTGTCTGATGCTGGTTTAAGTTCATCCGATATTGATGAAGTTATATTGGTTGGCGGTTCTACTAGAATTCCTAAAATACAGGAAAGAGTAAAAGAAATATTTGGTAAAGAGCCGAATAAAAGTGTAAACCCCGATGAGGTTGTGGCCTTGGGTGCTGCTATACAAGGAGGAGTATTAGCTGGAGATGTTGATGATGTATTACTACTAGATGTTACTCCCCTTTCTCTAGGTATTGAGACGCTTGGATCGGTTTCAACTAAGCTTATCGAGAGAAATACAACGATACCTACAAAGAAGTCACAGATTTTTAGTACGGCAGCAGATAATCAAACGACTGTAGAGATTCACGTTCTTCAGGGTGAAAGGGAGATGGCATCTGATAATAAGACAATAGGAAGGTTCCATCTAGCCGATATACCGCCTTCACCTAGAGGTGTCCCTCAAATTGAGGTTACATTTGATATAGATGCAAATGGTATATTAAATGTCAGTGCTCAAGATAAAGCTACCGGTAAAGAGCAAAGTATTAGAATCGAGGCATCTAGCGGTATATCCGAAGCTGAAATAGAGAAAATGGTTAATGATTCAAAAAAGAATGAACAGAAAGACAAAGAAAAAAGAGAGCAGGTTGATATAATCAATCAGTCAGAGCATTTAATATATGAAACAGAGAAAAATATTAAAGAGAATGATAAAAAATTAAATGATGAAGATAAAGCTCAGATTAACGAAAAGTTAGATACACTGAAAAAGGCTAAAGAGAGTGGAAATGTAGCTGATATGAAAAAAGCTTTAGAAGGGCTAAGTAATTCATGGTCTCAGGTTGCAACAAAAATGTATGATGGAGCTAATCCAGAAGGTCAGAAACAAGAAGCACCTTCTAGCAGTGATAAAAAAGAGAAAAATAAGGATGAAATTGAAGACGCTGATTTTGAAGTTGTTGACTAAATATTAAACTAACCTGTATAAACAAAAAAGCGGTCAATATTGATCGCTTTTTTTGTTTTTGGAACTCCTCTATGTTGAAGTAGTTTATAATTAAGAATAATATTTATGTTTTCTAAAAATAAAAAATCCAAAATTCTATTTGCTACTTTAGTTATATCAATCATTATTTTGATTTCAAGTGCTGTTTTTTGGCAAACATTTATTATTAATCAAATAAATGATAGACTTTCAATTAATAGGTTCGAGGTTTCTTCTGCTAAAATATCTGGAAATTTATTTTCTAGTATAAATATTTATGATGTAAATGTTATCCATCCTTCTTATGGTAACATGTCAATCAAGAGAGGTCTAATTAACATAGACTTTCTTTCATCTTTCATTAGTGGACTGACTTTTGATGATATTAGAATTGAGGATTTAATAACACAGCCATTTAATAAGGCAATAAACAAAAGTAGACCTATAAAAAATTATACTAATCCTAGTATACCATTTGATATAGATCATTTTTTTATTAGTGGTCAAATACCTATTGATTTTCAGAATGATGTATTGGTTTTAATTGGTGAGGTAGAAGGAAGTATTACTGGAGGTAAAGATTTAAAGTTAGAACTATCGGCTTTGAATCTAAAAAATCAAGGAGGAAACTCTATTGAGTTTAATATGGACAATGTGAATCTGATTGCTAACCAAGAAGGCATCATTATAGATCAATTTTCAGGTACAATAGGCAATGCACCGATAAATGGAGTGCTCTCATATCTTCATAGTGAATCAAAGTTTATTGGGTCTATAAATATTGATGAGTTCTATATCTCTGAGGATTTATTTAGTAGGACTCC
>CAJWMI010000101.1 GCA_913043185.1 uncultured Fidelibacterota bacterium
CATCATGATGAAGGCTTCATCCGTAAGTATATCTTTTCTGTTGACCATAAAGTAATTGGTTTACAGTATGGTATAACTTCATTACTATTTCTTCTTTTTGGCTTTTCCCTGATGGCAATCATGCGCTGGCAATTAGCCTACCCAGATACTCCTATCCCCATTTTAGGGTTTCTGTTTGGAGAGAGTGGAACCCTAGCACCAGAGCAGTACAACTCTCTTGGTGCTATGCATGGAACGATTATGATCTTCTTAGGCGTTGTTCCTCTAGCAGTTGGTGCATTTGGTAACTATCTCGTTCCGCTTCAGATAGGCGCGGTTGATATGGCATTCCCAAAACTTAATGCTGCAAGCTATTGGTCGTATTTTGTTGGTGGTGTTATAATGATCTCAAGCTTTTTTATGCCAGAGGGTGCTGCAAGATCTGGCTGGACCTCCTATCCTCCACTTTCCATATTCGAAAATGGTCAGACCATGTGGCTTATTTCTATGATTTTCTTGATCACCTCATCTCTGCTTGGATCCATGAATATTATAGTTACAATCGTACAACTCAGAGCACCCGGGTTAACCTGGATGAGACTATCAGTATTTGTTTGGGCTCAGTTTGTTACCTCATTCTTGTTGGTGCTTGCATTTCCACCATTAGAAGCGGCCGCAATACTTCAGCTAATGGATCGTGTTGCCGGCACGAGTTTCTTTCTACCTAGTGGACTGGTCCTATCTGGAGAAATAGTTGAGGTGGCTGGATATGGGTCACCACTTCTTTGGCAGCATTTGTTTTGGTTTTTAGCCCATCCAGAGGTATACGTATTGATACTACCTGCAATGGGAATTGTAGCAGAGATACTTGCTAATAACACTAGAAAACCTCTCTGGGGATTTAAACCGATCGTATATTCAATAATATTTCTTGGTTTCTGCTCATTTATTGTCTGGGCACATCATATGTTCCTAACTGGTATGGGACAGGCAATGAGCGCATTTTTCCAGACTACTACAATGATTATCTCTATCCCATCTGTTGTGATCTTGACTTCTTATTTTCTTTCCTTATGGGGCGGATCAATACGTTTTAATACTCCTATGCTATTCGCGCTTGCTTTTTTACCAATGTTCGGAATTGGAGGTCTTACTGGATTGCCTCTGGGTTTAGCTGCGTCTGATATTTATCTTCATGATACCTACTATGTAATCGGACACTTTCACTATGTAGTAGCGCCAGGAACTATATTCGCCTTATTCGCAGGTATATACTATTGGTTTCCTAAGATTACAGGTAAAAAAATGAATGAGATGCTAGGAAAATTACATTTCTGGCCATCACTCATATTTATGAATGGTATTTTTATGCCGATGTTCATACAAGGACTTGCAGGAGTATCACGAAGGCTTGCAGATGGTGGAGTCTCTTATGCCCATGCAAGCGGCGTACTGCACTGGAATGAGTTTATGACTACCTCAGCTTTCCTCTTAGGCATAGCCCAGCTTCCTTTTATTATTAATATAATTATGTCCCTTTTCTCTGGTGAAAAAGCTGGCAGAAACCCCTGGGACTCTACTACTGTGGAATGGGCAGCGCCTTCGCCTCCACTTCCTCATGTAAACTTTGATTCAGAGATTAGTGTACATCACACTGCATATGAGTATAGTGTTCCCGATGCAAAAAAAGATTTTATACTTCAAACGGAGAAATAAAAAAGACTATGGAAGTACCTTATATAGTAGAAGAAAGAGAAGATACTGGGCTGATAAACTCAAAACTAGGGATCTGGATATTCTTAGCCTCTGAGATTATGTTATTTGGAGGTCTTTTTTCTGCTTATATATTTTTAAGACTTGCAGCGCCACCCGGTGATTTTGCTCGTTGGGCCTCTGAGCTAAGCGTACCACTGGCTACGGTAAACACTCTGGTTCTTATTTCATCCAGTGTTTCTATGGTTATGGCATGGGCATCCCTCAAACTAAATGACCTGTCGAAATACAAAATGTATATGGGAATTACTCTTCTCTGTTCTCTTATATTTTTAGTGATAAAATATTTTGAGTATACTGGAAAATTTCATCATGACATTTATCCATCTAGCAGTACGTTTATGGCAATCTATTTTACTCTTACCGGTCTCCATGGAATCCATATTATTGGTGGCATGATTGTAATGATCTATTTTTGGCTTCCTGTTGGATATAAAATGTGGGAGACTCAGCCGGAACATTTTGCTAATCGTGTAGAAGTTTTAGGCCTCTACTGGCACTTTGTTGATTTGGTCTGGATCTTCCTATTCCCTGTACTATACTTATTATAAGGAAAGACTATGAGTAGTGAACACAGCACAGAATCAATACAAGAACACATAAGGGTATATCTTATGGTATTTGGTGCTCTAGGGATCTTGACCGTTGTTACAGTACTAGCCTCATACTTAGAGATAAGCACCTCAGAAGGTATTTTTCTGGCACTGATCATCGCCTCAGTAAAAGCCTCTCTAGTTGCAGGCTATTTTATGCACCTGATCACTGAGAAAAATACAATCATATGGATTCTAATTTTAACAGTAGTGTTCTTTTTTGTAATGTTATTCTTACCATTAGTCTCATACACCGATCAGGTTCATATTTAAATGATAGGGATAAAAACATTTCACCTTTTCTTTATTGGAGTGTCCGTGCTTTTAACTGGCTGGTATGGATATTTTGAGATTACGACGCCTACAAACCCTGGAAATGTTTCAACTATACTTAGTGTTGTCTCATTAGCGTTAACGGTTGTTCTGAGTTACTATGGGTATAACGTTTATAACAAGTTTAAAAAAATATAATTATGTTATTTATTAAAGCTATCTCAGTCTTGACCATATTTCTAGCAGGATCTTTATATGCCTGTTCTACATGCTTTGGCGACCCAAATGCTGCAGCAACACAAGGTATGAACTGGGCAATCATCTCGCTCTTGGTCACTACTGGTGGTGTTCTATCAGGCATTGTACTTTCAATTAGAAAATTGGCAAACAGATCAAAAACATATTGGGAAAATAAAGGAGCATAGCCTTGCTAGATTGGCTACACAAATACGGACTACCTCAAAACCTATCTATTCAGGGTGAGTATATTGATAATGCCAATGTACTGATGCACTGGCTCATGCTATTTCTATTTATAGGATGGGGAATATTTTTTATTGTAAGCCTCTATAAGTTCAGCGCATCCAGAAATAAAAAAGCAAACTATACTGGGGTCAAATCACATCTTTCCTCTTTGCTCGAGGGTGCGATAGCAATCATAGAAATTATTGCTTTGTTTGGATTTTCTTATCCCGTCTGGACATACCGTGTAAATGAAGTCCCTGATAGCAGAGATGCTGTTAACATTAGAGTTATTGCCCAACAATTTGCTTGGAACATTCACTATCCTGGTGAAGATGGGGTGTTTGGTCGAACAGATATAAACCTAGTAGATGAGGCAGAAGGAAATTTTATTGGAATTGATCGTAGCGATCCATTTGCAAAGGATGATATTATTCCACCACAGAATCAGATGCACATTCCGGTAAATAAAAAAATTCGTGTTGATCTTTCATCAAAAGATGTTATCCATAATTTTAAGCTTCCAGAGCTTAGAGTGTCTCAGGATGCGATACCAGGCATGACAATTCCTGTTCATTTTACAGCTACCATGACATCGGATGAATTTTTAAAGTCAGTAGAAGGTACACCAAGAGAAGGAAAAGGACTCGAGATTTCTTGTGCACAGCTTTGTGGTATCACCCACTACAGAATGAGAGGCTATCTCACTATAGATACAGAAGAAGACTACGACGCATGGCTTGCAAGCGAGGCTGAGTATCTTGACTTTGGTGATGATGAGGACGAATGGGGTGATGACGAAGACTGGTAAACCACCCAGTAATTATCCTATATTTTTTAGTCAATAATAGATGAGTAACTGGTCTTGAAGGT
>CAJWMI010000102.1 GCA_913043185.1 uncultured Fidelibacterota bacterium
TAGTTGAGGAGGATAGTGTCATTTTTGTAGAAGGGAAAATGGCGGATGACACAAATTTTGCAGATTTAAAAGTAATGGCAGATACAATTGTTTCTGTAGAAAATGCTAGAGAATATTTTTCAAGAAAACTAATTATTAACCTTACCTCTCAAAATATTTCACCTGATGAAATTGAGGACTTATATGAATTTGCTAGAAAATATCCGGGTGAATGCAGTTTGATTTTCCATCTTCCCAATCCTAATACTCAAATTCCTAAGCCCATATCGGTTTTAGCGCATAATATTAAAGTTTCCACTAATAAAATTTTTATTAAGCAACTACGCGAAAAATATGGTAAAGAAAATATCCGCGTAGAATGATCATTGTACTTCAACGAACTTCTGAGGCTCATGTAGCTGTCAATAAGAAAGTTATTTCTGAAATTAAAAAAGGGTTGGTGTTGCTTGTTGGAGTTTACAAAGGGGATGATTTTTTAGATGCAGATAAAGCTGTTGATAAAATAATAAATCTTAGAATATTTAGTGATCAAGATGGTAAAATGAATCTATCAATTCAAGATATAGGCGGAGCAATAATGGTCATTAGCCAGTTCACCCTATGTGGAGATATAAAAAAAGGGAGAAGACCAAGCTTCATCAACGCTGAGACTCCAGAAAAGGGATTAGAACTATACCAGTACATGGTTAATAGATTTCGAGAAAATGGTATAAATACTGTAACTGGCGAATTCGGAGCGATGATGGATGTTTCGCTTGTCAATGAAGGGCCATCAACATTTGTTATTAATTCAAAAGAATTATAAGACTTTTACCTCTAATCATATATAAAAAACTATTGATTTTGAACTCGATCAAATGATAATTAATTTAGAATATATATGGATAGAAAAATAAGAATTGTGATGGCCAAGCCTGGTTTGGATGGTCATGATAGAGGGATAAAGGTCTTAGCCGCAGCATACCGAGACGCTGGGATGGAGGTTATATACTTAGGTCTTAGACAAACACCGGAGATGATCGTATCTGCAGCTCTCCAAGAAGACGCAGATGTTATTGCATTATCCAGTTTGAACAATGCTCACAATACTATATTCCCGCGTATCGTTGAGTTAATTAAGGAAAAAAAATTAGATAATGTTCTTTTAATTGGTGGTGGTATAATACCTAAAAAAGACATAGAATCTTTAGAAGAATCTGGTGTGGGTAAATTATATGGACCTGGAACGCCAGTTAATGAAACAATAGACTATATAACAAACTGGGTCAATAAAAATAGACGATAGAATGGATTTAAAAAACCAAATAGAATTAGAATTATATTTTGCCGATCACTTTGACACAATTCTTTTTCCTGTTCTTGCAGATATTTATTTAGCTCAAGAGGACTATAGAAGAGCAAGAAAAGTATGTAATATCGGGCTGGGTTATCATGAAAATGATTCAGTGGGGAGATTTATACTAGCACAAGTCGAAAAAGCTGAGGGAAATCTTAAAGAAGCAGAAAAAGAACTCAGACATTGTTTGAAATACAGTCCGGATAATATACATGCAGCTATTATGCTGTGTGAGATCCAAACTGTGCTTGGGCGCTCTCCATCTAGGTTGCTTACATCTTGGAAAAAAGTAATGTCTCTTGACCCTTCAAATCAGACTGCAAAAGAGTTCATTGAAAAAGTTGAAACTGATAAGAATCAAAAAACACAAAAAAAGAAACCTCCTACAAAAAAACAAAGAAAAACAACTTCATCTAAAAAAACCTCTGCTGAGTCGGGGGAATCATTAAACGTGAGTGTTAGGCTTGCTACATTTACTTTAGTAAATGTTTTGAAAAACCAGGCTCTATTTTATCAGGCGCTTGAGGTATTAGACTTGCTGGAGCAAAAAGGCGAAGATCCAGATATGATTCGACTTGAAAGAGATGCAGTAAAAGAATTAATTAAATCATCTGAAAAAGAGAATAAAAAATCATGAACGAACAAATTTATTATAAAAGACAAGAAAAACTAAAAAATGTAATCACAGATAACGGGCTAGACGGAATGCTAATAAACAATTTAACTAACATACGATATATCTGTGGATTTACTGGTTCAGCTGGGTCCTGTTTGGTAACTCCATCAGGGCAGTATTTTATTACCGATGGTAGATACATTGAGCAGTCAAAAGAACAGGTAAAAGGGTTTGAACGTTTTATAGATATGGACACGCACCTGAGCATAATCAGCAAAAATAAATTACTTGATTCGAATTTAAAAATAGGCTTCGAAGCAGACCATGTTAACTTTACATCATATGAATCGATGACAACAATATTGTCTAATATTCATTGGGAAAAAACCAATATGATTCTTGAAGATTTAGCCTCCGTGAAGGACAACACTGAATTAGACGCGATTCGAACTGCTGTAGAAATAACGGATAAAGTATATGAAGAAATTTTACCAATGCTTCGTCCTGGTTACACTGAAAAACAAGTGGCAAATACAATGGTATCAAAATACAAAGAATATGGTGATGGCGAAGCATATTCACCTATTGTTGCTACAGGTCCTAATGGAGCCCTTCCTCACGCGATCCCTACAGACAGAGAATTTCAAAAAGGTGACTTTATTGTGATTGATGCAGCAGCCAAATATGCAGGATATCATGCGGATATGACCAGAACACCAGTAGTAGGCGAGGCTACAGATAAGCACCATGAAATTTATGCGATTGTCAAAGAAGCACAGCAGCGAGGTTGTGATACTGCTAAGGCAGGAGTCTCTTGCAAGGTTGTTGATGCTGCGACTAGAGATTATATTGGGGAGATGGGGTATGGGGAATATTATACTCATGGGACTGGTCATGGTCTAGGATTAGAAATACATACGTCACCGAGATTTTCTCCAATGAGCGAAGATATCCTAGCGGAAAACAATGTGATGACAATCGAACCAGGAATATATCTCGCTGGTTGGGGTGGTGTTCGCATTGAAGATGATGTGATCATAAACAAGGATGGATGCGAGATACTAAATAAAACAACAAAAGACTTAGTTGTTTTAGACTGATAACTACCTAAATATATAATTAATCCTTAAAAATAAATTATGTCCCCAACTGTTCTCGATAAAGGAGCATTGGACAAAGGCGTTGACCAATTAATATTGAGTGACCCAAGTCTAAAACCTCTCTTTAATGCTTATGATGTCCCTGAATTAAAAATAGAGAAAAATTATTTTTGGGCTTTATGCCGTTCAATAATCTATCAGCAGATAAGTGGGAAAGCAGCTAGTACAATAGCAAATAGATTTTTAGAATTATTCCCATCAGGTAAAAATATAAGGGCAATAGATATTATTGAGATAAATATAGATAAACTCCATTCAGTTGGGCTGTCTAAACAAAAAGCTAGCTACATTAAAAACATAGCAGATGCTTTTTGTAGTGGGGAGTTGAATGTAGAAAATTATTTTACTATGAATGATGAGGAAATAATTACAGACCTTATAAAGGTCAAGGGCGTGGGTAAATGGACGGCAGAAATGTTTCTATTATTTACGCTTAGGAGACCTGATATATTTCCCGTCACAGATTTAGGCGTACAAAAAGGGTTTCAAATATTTTATTCTTTGGATGAAATACCAACAATAGATTTTATGAATCAAAAGGCTGATAAATGGAGGCCTTACAGAACGATAGTTACCTTGTATCTTTGGTATGTAGTTGAAGGGCCGTTTGAATGGTAAATGATAAACAAATAAAAGTAATATTCTTTGATATTGGAGATGTTCTACTAAAGATCCACCCAGAGAGAATGATTGGTAAAATCTCAAACTGTGCAAATATACCATACGAAGTGGTGGAAAGGGCTTTCCCTCAAAATGCACATGATGCTTATGAACGCGGTAAAATGACAGATTATGACTGGTATATGTCATGCAAAACAGC
>CAJWMI010000103.1 GCA_913043185.1 uncultured Fidelibacterota bacterium
GAATACGCTTTAGCGTTTGAAGATATAAATCCTCAGGCACCGGTTCATCTTTTAGTTATACCAAAAGGATCTTATGTTTCTTTAGATGACTTTACGATGAAGGCAAGTGAAAAAGAAGTCGCGGGTTTTTTTATGGCCGTAGGCCAAGTGGCGCGGGAGGCGGGCCTCAGTGAATCGGGCTATCGTATTTTAGCTAATCATGGGAATGATGCTAATCAAGAAGTTCCGCACTTCCATGTACATATTGTAGGTGGTAGAAATGTAGGAAAGATGATCAGTCTTAAAGATAATTAGTTGTGTTTTGTTCTTTAATATTGCCAAATGAACTAAATATTATTCTATATTAATAGGTGAAAAACAATGAATTACGAAAGCTTCTCTCTATCAGAGATGACACCGGCATGCGGAGGCATCATAGAAGGAATAGATCTCTCAAAGGAGTTAAGTAATTTTCAATTCGACGAAATTCATGAAGCATTACTTGATCGAACAGTAATTATATTTCGCAACCAAAAAATAAGTGCTGAGCAACAGGTTTCCTTTTCGAGACGTTTTGGGGAACCACAACCCGCGGCCGTGTCGGGGTTTGAAAAGAGTCCAGATTATCCCGAGATTGATATTCTAGAATATGATGTAGAGAATCCACCTCACGTGACACGCGATCTCTGGCACACAGATTTTGTGGGTCGTAAAAGACCTACACTCGGAACTGTTCTTTATGCAAAAGATATACCACCGGAAGGTGGGGACACCATATGGGTGAGCACAGTGGCTGCGTATGAGGCGCTATCTGAACGTATGAAAGTGCACTTAGATGGCTTATGGGCTTACCATGATTCTTATCAACCGTATGATGAGCATGTACGACCAGAAATGTGGGATGGAAAAGGCACTGATACTATTAAAGATGAAAGATCGAGTTATCGTCCGGCGCTGCATCCTATGGTTCGCACTCATCCAGTCACAGGGAAAAAAGGTTTATTTGTAAATGAATCTATGACTTCACTTATTAAGGATTTAGATAAACGTGAAAGTGATTTTTTGCTGCGATATCTTTTTGATTATCTAAAAACCCCAGAGTTCAGTTATCGCCATAAATGGCAAACCAATGATTTAGCAGTTTGGGATAATAGGTTGTCCCTTCATTATGCTCTATTTGACTATACAAAACATCGATTAATGCACCGTATAGTGATCCAGGGAGATATCCCCTTTTAAGAAACAATTTTATTGAAAAGTTTTAGGAGACGTTTATGAAGCTTGGTAGCAAGGATCTGATAGTAATTCATCCTGAGGATCTTGAATGGGAAGATGACACAGATCTGTTCACTTTGCCTGAAGGTGTCCAGATTAAGATGTTTTCTCATGATCCAGAAACCGGCAGACGTGATTTTTATGTCAGATTTCCTGCGGGTTATGTAGAACCCAGGCATACTCATAGAGGTTGGCACAGCAACCTGATAGTTGAGGGTGAGATGCACGTTGATGGTCAAGTCCTCAAAGCAGGGGACTATCTTTTTGGTCCTGGAGATGAGATTGCCCATGGGCCATTAAGTTATCCAATAGGATGTACCATTTTTACTTGTTTTTATGGACCTACGGAACACTCTCATTAGGCTAGATCTATTTAAGAGAATCCGAATAATTTTTTGGGGTTATCCGATAGTATCATTTTCCGGATGACGGGATCAGGTGTCCAATCAAGCATTAGATCTAAGAGCTCGCCATCATTAGGCATTGTTTCAAAATGATCAGGATGAGGCCAATCTGAGCCCCAAATCAATCTTTCTGGAGCACATTTAATTAAGGTTTGTGCAAAAGGAAGTGTGTCAGAGTATGGGAGTTGTTTTTCTGAAGTGAATCTGTTGGGGCCGGACAACTTGACCCAACAGCGACCAGTTTCGAGACATTCTAAAACTACCCTAAACCCGGGGGAATCTATGCCATTAATCGCAGGCTGCCACCCCATGTGGTCGATTACAAAGTTGCCAGGCGAGGCCAGCATAATATCTCGCCAAGCTAGAGCTTCTTCTTCACCACGAAACCAAAATTGGGGATGCCAGCCTAGCTCACCTATCCTGCTTATCATGTTTTTATTAATATCGGCTGACCATCTGAAGGCAAATCTGGCTCCAACCACTCCGGCTTTATCGAGAATTTCTAATTCTCCATCTGTTATATCCGGAGCAGGCATTGCGATACCACGAAATCTTTCGGGATCACGGCATAAGGCGTTAAGCATATACTCATAGCAATGCCCATGCATAAGGGATTGTACAATTACACCACGAGATATGCCTAATGTATCGTGTAATTTTATTAAGTCTTCGTAAGTGCTATCTTCCGCATCCATAGGTCGGTTTGGGTTAAACGGGAATCTTTCCTGAGGTCCATATATATGAAAATGTGTGTCACAAGCACCTGGGGGAGTTTTAAGCAATGGTTCTTTTGTGTTGCGAACGGGCGGTGGAGATAATTTTCGATCCATAATTCAGTTCCCTAGTAAGGAGTTAACAATAGAAAATATCTTATTTGATAAGCTTTTGATCTAAATACTATCTGATGAGGGCTTTATTTTTCAAAAAATTAATTTTAATATTAATTTTGTTAAAACTTTTCAAGTCTTCATAACAATTTGCATGTTCGCCTAATATGCACTCTAGTAGATGACTATGAGGCTTTACAAAAGGGAGAAATGATAATGGATGGAAGCGCACCAGTTGCAAAAATGCCTAAAACCGCAAAGGAGAGAGGAAAGATTGCTCCAGCGAAATTAGCCCATGTTGTTTTAAGAACGCCGCCAGAAAGAGCACATATGGTTTTAGACTGGTATAAGGTAGTCCTTGAGGGGGAAGCCATGTATGAAGCTGATTTCGGCGGATTCGTAACTTACGATGATGAGCATCATAGAATTGCTGTCTTGGGGTTTCCCGGTATAAAAGAACATATTGATGGTTATGCAGGCATGCACCACGTAGCATTCACATATGAAAGCCTAGCTGATCTGAGTCATACCTATTTCCGCCTAAAAGAAGAAAATATTCTGCCAGAGTTTTGTATTAATCATGGACCTACTACTTCAATGTATTATTTTGATCCAGATAAAAATCAGGTTGAGCTGCAGGTTGATAACGTACCGGAAGAAAAATTTGCTGAGTATTTTGACAATGGAGAGTTTTCAGCAAATCCCATTGGTATAAAGTTTGATCCAGAGGATTTATTTGGAAGACTTGAAGCTGGCGAAGCAGAAGAAGATTTATTGAAAAGACCAGAAGGCACCCCTCCTGATCTTAGCGAGTTTCCTGCCAACTAGAGCTATTTTAAAGAAAAAAAGGCGGGATTATTCCCGCCTTTTTTATTAGGTTTAACTAAGCCGATGATTTCACTCTAGTTTCTATAGCATCCCAGATGAGACCCGAAATATTGATATTATCGAATCTATCTATTTCTTGGATACCGGTAGGTGACGTTACATTTATTTCGGTCAGATAGTCACCTATAACGTCTATCCCAACAAAGATTAGTCCTTGGTTTTTTAAATTGGGGCCTATTTGTTTACATATATGTTTTTCTCTATCGGTTAAATTAGTTTTTTCAGCCCTACCTCCGACGTGCATATTTGATCTTGCCTCTCCCAAGGCAGGCACCCGATTAATAGCGCCAACTGGTTCTCCTTCGACTAAGATAATTCTTTTGTCACCATTACGAACTTCAGGCAGGTAACGTTGGGCAATAATTGGCTCTTTACTGATGTCTGAAAACATTTCAAGTAATGCATTCAAGTTTTCGTCTTTTGGAGAAATATGAAATAC
>CAJWMI010000104.1 GCA_913043185.1 uncultured Fidelibacterota bacterium
TTTCAGCAATAAATGTTACTCAAATAGCTGAGCCTTATATAAGAAGGAGGGCTATAAGGCATATGGAAAAAGGTAGAATCGTAATAATTGCAGGAGGAACAGGTAATCCTTTTTTTACGACCGATTCAGCAGCAGCTCTCAGGGCAACAGAGTTGGGATCAGATATTCTGCTTAAAGGTAC
Source organism: uncultured Fidelibacterota bacterium (assembly GCA_913043185.1). The sequence continues at coordinate 182 of CAJWMI010000104.1, forward strand.
CAAGGTAGATGGTGTGTATAATAAAGATCCAGAAAAATATACAGGTGCAAAAAAATATAAGAAACTTTCATATAAAAAAGTAATGCAAGATAATCTCCGGGTGATGGATATGACAGCAATTACGCTTTGTAAAGAGAATAATATTCCGATTAAAGTGTTTAATATAAAAAACTCTGGAGACTTGCTAGATATAGTTATGGGAAGTAAAATAGGTACAACGATTGGTAAATAAATGTTAGACGATATTCATAATGATGCTAATTCTAGAATGGATCAGGCAATCAAGCATACACAGATTGAATTGAATAAAATCAGAACAGGAAGAGCTAACCCTGAAGCATTTAATGCAATAATGGTTGACTATTATGGTACACCAACACCGCTAAACCAGGTATCTACTGTTTCTGTTCCAGAGCCGAGGTTGATTACTTTACAACCATATGAAAAATCATTAATACCCGTAATAGAAAAAGCTATATTGGATGCAAACTTAGGCTATACTCCGGGGAATAATGGTACGGCTATTCTTATACCCATTCCATCTTTATCCGAGGAGCGTAGAGTTGAACTAACCAAATTCATGCATAATATTATAGAAAATGGACGAATTGCTGTTCGTAATGTTCGAAGAGATGCTCTGCATCGAGTTCATGATTATGGTAAACAGGAAAATATTAGCGAGGATGAGATTAAAGGAAGAGAAACGGATCTACAAAAAATTACAGATGATCATATCAAAGAATTAAATAGTCACCAAGATAAAAAAGAACAAGAACTGATGGAAGTCTAATGTAATAATAAAAAATTAGTCACATTTTGACCAGCCACAACTTTGGCAGGTCAAACACCCGCCTTCATTAACGACGTTTCTATTATCACAGTTATTACACATCATCATTTTTGTTGCATTATCTGCTGCTGCCTCAATTTTATTACTCTTATCGGGTTCCATAGTGATTAATAGCTTTCCATCCTGGTCTTCATCAGAATCTTGGTTTTTTTCATGAAGGTAGTCATCTAGTGCTTTTCCAATTGCATCAGGAGTAGATAGAATAAGCCTCCCATCTTCCCAAGTTGGATTAGGACCAGAAATTCCTTTGAGCTGCCTCACAATAGACTGTGGGTTAATCCCTGATCTTAGTGCAAGGGATATCAGTCTGCTAATTGCCTCAGACTGTGCTGCTGCATTACCACCCGCTTTACCAATTGTTGTAAAAACTTCACAAAGTCCCTGTTCATCTTCATTAATCGTTATATAAAGTGTTCCTTCTCCTGTTTTTATTCGCCTAGTTAGTCCCTGAGTTTGTGTCGGTCTAATTCTTGGTTTTTTATTTGTATTGTTATCTTTGCTAGTGTCTAACTTTTTTTCTGTATTTTCTTCTTTCTCATCATTAGTTATCAGGATGCCCTCTCTACTACCTTCTCTATAGACTGTTATTCCTTTTAATCCATTCTCATATGCCGTCATATAAATATCTGCTACTGTATCAACAGGTATATCTTCTCGAAGGTTTACAGTAGACGAGATTGAAGAGTCAATGTACTTCTGGATTGTTCCTTGCAACTTCACCCTAAAAAACGGGTCTATATTATGAGCAGTAGTAACATATTCAGGCAAGTTTTCATCTGTTCCAAAAATTTCTTTAATTATTGGGTGATAGACTGTGTACTGTTCAAACTCTTTGCCATATCCTCCATCATTTTTCTTTACCATCCTCTTATATGAGGTCGCAAATATTGGTTCTATTCCCGAGGTAACTTTTGCTACGATAGCTCCGCTTCCGGTAGGTGCTACGGTAGTGAGTGTACAGTTCCGTATACCATTGTTTTTTATTTTATCTTTAATTGATTTTGGGAGTGTTTTTACAAACTTACTTTTATTGTATCCTTTCCAATCAAAATTTGGAAATTGCCCTTTTTCTTTGGCTAATTGTATACTTGTATCATATGCAGTATCTCTAAATACTGTCATGATTTGATCTATTGTTTGGAGTGCGTCCTCACTATCATATTTTACACCCATCCTAACAAGCATATCTCCAAGACCTAGGATGCCTAAGCCAACTCTTCGATCATTCGTTGCATTCATCTTCTGATCCTCTAGGGCATGCCTGTCCATATTATAGTCAACGACATTATCTAAAAACCTGGTACCTATTTCTACTGTATTTTTAAATTCTTCAACCATAAAATTTTGATTAGTATCTACAAAACGTTCTAGGTTCACTGCACCTAGATTACAACAGCCTCCATCTGGAAGAGGCTGCTCCGCACACGGATTAGTTGATACCAATGGCGAACAGTATTCTGCATTATGATGATCGGTCATTGTATCCCAAAATAAGAGTCCAGGCTCTGCACTAGCGTGTGCACTGTTTATTATTTTATTCCACAGTTCTTTTGCTTTAACAGTATCATAAACTTCGCCATCAAATACTAAATCGAAGTCCGTATCATTTTTCACGGCCTCCATAAACTTATGGGTTAGCAACACCGAGATATTTGAATATTTTACCATATTAATATCACCCGTTTTAATGGTAATGAATTTCACTATATCGGGGTGGTCTACTCTTAATGTTTGCATGTTCGCTCCTCTGCGACCATGTTGAGCTATGGTGTTAGTGTTCTCACTAAACAAATTCATAAATCCTGTGGGCCCGCAAGAATCACCACCGGTACCATTGATGGCATCACCGGATGGTCTTAGTAACGAAAGATCATGCCCACAGCCGCCACCATATTTATATGTTAGAGCTTCTTCAATAATTGTATTGTAGATTGATTTTATGGAGTCGTCCTTTACCGCTACCACATAACAGTTATTGAGAGTGGTGGTGATATCTTCTCTTCCGGCACCGTGCATGATCCTACCACCAGGAACGAACTTAAAATCTTCTAATATTGAGTAAAACTTTTCTTCCCACTCTTCACTTGCATTTTTCGTTTTTTCAACGCTTGCGAGAGCCTTAGCCTGTCGCTTCCATAGTTCATGAGGATGCTTTTCACCAGGAGCAAGATACTTTTGTTTTAAAACATCAGAACCTAGATTGTCATCAACATAGTAGTTTTCTATATCGTAAGCATTAGATTCCTTGGCTTTCTTTTTTTCTGTTTCTATATCAAGTAGGGGCTTGATTATTTTTTCTACCGATTCAGCTCCGCCTTCTCCGAGTGGTAGATTTAATTCGATTGCTTCTGCCATATATTACATCCTGTTTGGTATGTGGTGGTTATACTCTATGAGCTTTTAATAGAAGTCCGAGACTGACAAATGAAAGCAATATTATTTGCTAGGTTGGCTACATTTAATATAGAATGTGTAACACTTCTTAGTCAAACTTTAATCTTATCATAATGTAAATTTTTTATTTAAATATCAAAAATTGAAGTTAAAATTCTAGCGTATAACTCATAATGATATGCGGGTGTAGCTCAGTTGGTAGAGCATCAGCTTCCCAAGCTGGAGGTCGCGAGTTCGAATC
>CAJWMI010000105.1 GCA_913043185.1 uncultured Fidelibacterota bacterium
TACTAGACCCACAGATAACTTTAAAATTCAGCGTAAAATAAAACCAGATAAATAATTTTTTGTAAATCAATAAAACTAAATTTTATCCTTCCTTAGAAAATTTTGGTAAAGCAAACCAATAAAGATCTTTTATATAAATCCCAAACTATCGGGAACATTGAACCGATTGAGTATATGATTCCCTATCCTAGTACTCAGGCACTTATAGAAGGACAAATAATAAAATTTAGAGATCAGATTATTTACAAGGACCATAATATTACCAATATGGATTTCTACAGGTTTATACAGCAAACCGCACACTGGTTAAGTGAGCAAGGTATTAGACCAAAAGATAATGTAGTAATTGAACAGCATCAGTTTCCACAAACAGAGCTAATATTATTTGGTCTCTGGCATTTAGGGGCAAGAGGGACTATCTTTGAAAATACAGATATTAACATTGATAAAAGTCTGTCTATAAAGAAAGTAAAGAAAGAAAGAAATCTATTAGAAAAAATTTCTTCATACCCTTCAGATTTTATTCCAGAATACAAAGCGCTATTAGGAGAAACAGCAGTAAATATAGTTTCTCAGAATGGTATAATTTTTTTATCGCACTATGGGCTATTAGTTAATGCCAACAGCTTACAAAAAGCCTTAGCATTAAAGCCCGGTTTAAGTTTTTATAGTGATCTCTCTCCTGCCTCTAGCTCTTGGGTTGTTATAAAAGCAATACTGCCAATTTATTCAGGATGCATATACACAAAAGTAGATCCTTCAATTATAGTAACATTTAATGCTATAGATAAAAGTGCAGGATTCCAACTCAGAGGTGACTGGGAAAATTTAGACAAATTCAAAGACCATCATATTGGAGTTTGTACTGAAAACAGTGCTGCGTTTTGCATTGGAAAAGAGCCTATTCACTTAACTGATTTTAAGATTGTTGGTAAAAAACTTTCAGTTAAAGGTCACTCCGTAATGAACGGATACCTAGACCAAGACAAAATGATATTTAAAAATGATTATCTGATTATTAGTCAATGAAAATAAACTAATTATCCCAGGTCCAGTAATACCTCACCTGCGAATGTTTTAGGGCTTACTTTTTCATAAGCTTTTTCAACTTTACCTTTTTCATCAATTAAATAAGCGATTCGAAATATCCCCTCATACTCTCTTCCATACATTTTTTTCATTCCAATTGCATCATAAGATCTTATGATTTCTTTTTCTGGATCTGAGAGTAAATGAAACTGAAATACTTGTTTAGTGGCGAAGTTTTTTTGAGCCTTTACGGAGTCAGCGCTAATCCCAATTATTACTGTGTTTTTATCTTTGAATTTTTTGAACTCATCACGGAGCCCTTGACCTTGTATCGTTCAGCCAGGTGTGCTTGCCTTAGGATAAAACCATAGTACAACTTTTTGGCCTTTAAAGTCACTAATGTTAACCGTATTGTTGTCCTGGTCACTTAATTGAAACTCAGGAGCCTTGGCACCTATTTTCAGCATGTTTATATAACCTATTATTAATTATAGTTCTTTTTTTATGGTAACAAATATATCATTAATTGTTATTGTGATATAACATATACTTGGCAGTTTCATATAATCCATCTGCAATTTTTTTGAAAGCGCGTGTCTCACTTTTATAGATATGCTTTACATCTTCACCAGGATCTGAGTCTAAGATATTGTGTAGCTCCATGCCTGAACCGTCTCGAAATACTCTCAGATAAAATTGGTCATTAATTACACCATAACTACTGGGACTCATTTTTTTATTAACAATGAGCGCAAAATTATTATTAGTATTTAGAATATCATTGCCAATTGTTTTATTCAAATATGGTATCCTACATATTCCAGCTATTGTCGGCATAAGATCTGCTAAGCCAGAGACTGTGGTTATTGTTTTTGTTGAGTCTAATATATTTGGTGAATAAATAATTAAAGGTACATTGTATGACCGAAGTTTTAGATCATAATCATCGGCCCTCATATGTTCTGCCCTAGGGTCAGCTGTTCCGTGATCTCCAAATAAGACGAACACTGTATTATCAAAGTATGATGATTTGGAAGCTATTTTGAAAAACTCCCCGATAGAATGATCTAATAGCCTTATAGCATTATACTGCCCTAGAGACTTAAAACCAGCTGCATCCAAACCCGACTTTTCACCCTGTTTTATTTCAAAGCCATTATTATCTCTAGGGATTGTATATGGCCTGTGATTGCCGGCTGTTTGTATTATTGAAAAAATAGGCAACTTAGCCAAGTCGCTATGTTCTAGTAAATCGTTTGCTTCTTTAAAAAGATCTAAATCAGATATCCCCCAGACATCTACCCTCGGGCGGTTAATGTCTTCCATTTCTATTAGCGTCATATCCTTAATATTATAGGTAACAAGGCTACGGATATTTGCCCAACTAGCACTCCCGCCGATCATATAGTGTTTTTCATAATCTTTGAACTGAGAAATAATACTATACTGATCACGGACTATTGGATTCCTTGATGATGTCCTTCGGGCAACATCTGGTATTCCTGTAATCATTGTAAACACAGACCTAGAGGTACTTACCCATGGTATATAAAACTTAGGGAAAAAATAACCATTGGATGATAAACTGTCTAGCACAGGCGTAGGATTAAGCGGGTTCCCCATAATCCCCATTCTGTTTAGCCCGACTGATTCCATAAATATTACCACTACGTTTGGTTTTTTTAGAAACAAATCAGATGGTTGAACCTTTCTAATGAAATTCAGAGTATTAATATCTGGATCGTCAACACCTAGAAAGCTCGAAACTAAGGGGTAATATTCACGTACTTTTTCTATATCATAGTCAGACTCTTGAAAGGTAGTGGTATCATAAAATATAATACTGGGTTTAATGCCAAGGCAGATACAAATGAATCCCTGCTGAAAAATGCATCACTCCATAGTAACATATATTGTGAAAAAGTTCCCCAGAACCCAATCAGATAAATAATTAAGGCGCAAAGAATTTGTATGATTTTTTGGTATTTCTTATGTTGAACCTTAGGCATCATAAGCGTTGCTCTTACTATCTTATTGTGGATCATAATACACAAAGAACAAATACCAATAACAAATATAATAAGCCAGATAACTGGATATGACTCCCAGATCATTCCAATTGAGATTGTGAAGTTTTCAAGCAAACTAAATACAGTTATATCAATCCTCTGTTGAGTATATCCATAGGTCGCAAAGTCAAACACATAGAATAAAACAGTCAATAATAGTAGTGCACCATAAACCCACCTTAATATGATAATTGTATGTGATAGTCTCCAGTATTGGACTATCGGGAGGATGCAAAAAACCATACCTGGGATTGATATAAGAACCGCTAGACGCAAGTCAAACCTCATTCCAATCCAAAAGCTATGTAAAATATTCGAGGCACTTGCAGCCTCAAAAAAGATTAAAAAGAAACTAATTCGTAAAAAGAAAAATAACGTCCAAGATAGAAATAAAACTCCACCAAGATATTTTAATCGGCGAGAGATTTCCTCAGATATAATGAAAAAACTATTTATGTTAGATCTATTTGTGACCACTTCATCCTGTCATCATTAGAGATAATCATTTCATTCACAACAG
>CAJWMI010000106.1 GCA_913043185.1 uncultured Fidelibacterota bacterium
GTACCGCCAACTCCGGGGCCACTAGCCGCTGCATCAATCCTTGGGGCAAATATAGGACGTGTTTTGATTTATGGTTTTATAGTTGCGGTCCCTGTTTCTTTAGTAGGGTGGTTCTGGTCAATATATTATTGTTCAAGGTTTTCTATAAATTCAGATTTAATGGAAGAACAAGAGAAAGATGAGGTTAGCCAATTACCAGATGTGTTTACAGCCTTGCTCCCGATCATTGTTCCTATTTTTCTAATTACCATCAAGTCAGTAATGGATCACCCGTCGATTATTCTTCAGAACAAAACTCTAGAGCAGATAATATCTTTCATCGGTCACCCGATCATTGCAATTCTCTTGGGGGTTTTTATCGCAATGATTTCAATGCGGGACCTCTCAAAAGAGCAGCATTTTAATTGGGTAGCTGATGGACTGAAGGCTGCGGGGACTATTATTCTCATCACTGGTGCTGGTGGGGCATTCGGGAATATTCTTAGGGCGACATCAATCAGTGATGTTATCAACCAAGGATTAATAGATTTTGAGATTGGACTGTTACTACCTTTTTTTATTGCTGCTTTATTAAAAACTGCACAAGGGTCATCCACCGTTTCTATTATCACAACCGCCGCCATGATTGCACCACTTTTAGATGCACTGGGACTATCTAGCGAAATGGGGAAAGTATTATCTGTACTTGCAATTGGCGCAGGTGCGATGACAGTATCGCATTTAAATGACAGTTATTTCTGGGTTGTTTCTCAGTTTTCAAAAATGAGCACAGGTGTTGCACTTCGCTCTCACACTATAGCTACATTTTTCCAGGGGGTAACGGCTATTCTTTTGATTCAGGGATTATCTTTGCTACTGCTTTGATGAATTATTTTCCCATGTTGTGTATGGGTTTCTCTGGAGCATGCTGTTATAATATTTTTTTAATCCCGTAACCTCTTTAACTACAAAATCAGGTAATACAAATTTTTGGTCCTCGCTTAGCAGTTCTATTTCTGCCAAAAGGAGGCCATTGTTTGCCCCGTGAAATTCATCTATCTCCCATTTTACATTATCAGTATTATATATGTGTCTGGTTTTTTCAATGAGGGGCTTATCACACATCTCAATTAAATGTGTCGCTTCATTTATTGGGATTTGTATTTCGAATTCGTATCTGCTTGTTCCAGCTCTATTGCTTTTTCCTTTTATTGTAAGGTAAGCAGTTTCATTATTTGAGCTGTCATTAACAATCCTAATTCTTACAGTCCTATGTTTTTCTGATTGTAAATAACCTTGGGTGATTTTTTTATTTGCTAGATCATTTGGTATGTGGCTAACAATGAACTTTCTTTCAATCTCGTTTGGCATCTAAAAAAATTATATTTATTGATGATTAAATATTAAATACCAACATAAAATATCCAAAGTCTAACCTGTCTCCATCCTCAGTGAAGTAGGCTGAATAACCCTGAACAATCTTACCTCCTAGGGGGAGTTTTTTTGACAAAACAAAATCCAGCTCCTGGCCGTAAGTGTTTACATCAATGGCATCTTTAAAACTATGGTATTTTACAACTATGTTAAGATCTGGGAAGATTTCATGTTTGGTTTTTATAAACCATTCATTTAATCCAGCGTGTGAGTTATTTGCGAATTTTTTATGAAGCGGATTATCATAATATCCATGAAACGCATGACCAGCGCCAAATGGTTTTGCAAAACCGCTTAATACACCATCACTACCACCAAGGTGATATTTATCTCCGGATATGTATTCCTGACTGAATGATATTGACTTTGTAAATGGTATAAAACCTATTGGGAATTCAAGGTTGAGTGATAATAAGTAGGCCTCTATGTTATCTGAATAATATTTTCCTGTTTGGTAGGCTCCTTCTGCTTCAATGCTAAATCTTGTAAATTTTTTATCAATACGCGCACCAAGTGTCTGTCGCTTTTTTGTGTTCTCTCCAGGGCTCACCACAATGTTTTCATTAAAAAGATAATAATCAAATAATACCCCACTATCAGGATTTTTGGTTTTTTCACTTTCTATAGATTGGGTTCCTCTATTTCGTAAGGTTTGAATATTTGAAGTTGCGTAGAAACCATCTATTACATAGTCAAACTGATCATTCATCGGATAAAGGTCTGTGTTAACCAAATGGAAAAATAGAATTTCTCCCTGTCTAGTATTCCTGGAGTTTGTTATCCCTTCAAAGCTTCTGCCATAGTTTCCCCAGTTGCTTCTACCAAAAATTCTTTGGTTCCCTAGAGGCATTTCAAAACGACCAAATCGAATCCTGTTTTTTCCATTAAAGGGGCCACTGACTTGCCCATAAAATTGGTGGAATGTTGGGTATGAATTATCCAACCCGGTTTGACCGGCATAATTATTTTGATTCCCTAACAACCTAGAGTCTTGTAGCTGGAAATATGCTTTATATATATTAGACGTTAGGTCAAAGTTTATTCTTCCTCTGAAATAAGAAGCGGTAGATGAGGTGGATGTTGTATCGTTGTGGAGATTTTGAACTCTTAGTCTTGTCTCTGCAGACCATTTCAGATTAGCTGGGAACAGAAACTCTAGCGGTAATATTAAGAGTAATAGAGTGTAAATAACGTAATTCATAAAAAGATTCTGACTTTGTTAGAATAACGTTAGGATAAATTTTAATTAAAAAGAATTATTTTTTATAGCCGATGGATTCAAATGGGTTTATCACTACTGAGGTAATATTCTTAAGGTGAGCACCAATTCGTTTTAGGTACCTTGCGTAGAGCACCATCGATGATGCCATGTGTTCTTCTCCAATTTTAAGGTCCCCTGATATTGAAGATGCGACCAGATTATCAGAGAGCTTCCCAAGGTCGCTCCGGTATGATTTAATTAATTCTTTTGCGGCTATTTCATCCATTTCTTCTACTGCCTTTACCGTATTTTGAAATCTTTCAATGACCGCTTGTTCTATTATTCTAAGGTCTTCTGATACTTTCTCAGACTTGAGCTTTTTAGGATAGTATTTTGCTAGATCCAGAATGTTCTTTGTATAGTCACCAACACGTTCTATATCTACAACCATATTTATTAGTACTAGCCCTGAATTGATATTGGTTACATCTTTTGAAACGGAGTAGTAGGTTACAACTTTCTTACGAATGTCTCTGTGATATTGGTTTATTTCTTCATCACGTAGCTTGATGCTTTTTATTACCTTATTCTTTTCACCTGACCGTAGTGCGTTTACGGAATCGGTAAACATTTCGTGAGATAGGTGGAGCATTTCGTTTGATGACGTCCAGGCCTGTGACAGGCTGTCTTCAGAGTTCCAAATAGTTACAAGATCTTTAAATACAGACATAATTACTCCAAGTCTAAGCTTGTATTATCACCTGCCAAAGTAAATAATACAAAATGGGATTAAAACAAAAATCGCAAATAAATATAAAAGAGGAATATATTTTTTCGTGACAGCTGCCTCACTAATCTTTTCAGCTAAAGATAGTGGAATATTTCGTAAAGGAGGTATGCCGTATATAACCAGAATACCTAATATATTGAAAAGTAAGTGGCTGAAAGCTGCGACCAATGCAGATACAGTACCCGTTATTGCTGCTAAGAGAGCTGTGATAGT
>CAJWMI010000107.1 GCA_913043185.1 uncultured Fidelibacterota bacterium
TTATTTATCTGGTTTTATTTTACGCTGAATTTTAAAGTTATCTGTGGGTCTAGTATACCAGTTTCCTGCTAGGCGGCCTATAGGATTAAGTTTTTCAACATCAATCTTTCCATCTGCAATAACACTATCATCTATATGAAATAATATAATAGTTCCTATAACAATAAAACCACTTCCGGCTTTATTATCGCCTATGTTCACTATCTGGTTGAGCTTGCACTCGAAGCTTATTTTTGCTTCTGATAAGCGAGGAGAAATAATTTTTTCTGATGGCAGTGGACTTAACTCAGACACAATAAACTCATCAACATCACTTTCATAGTCAGTTGAACACTTCACCATTTTTTCTGAAAATGATTCTGATACAATGTTCACCGCAAATTCTTTTGTGTCTCGTATATTAACAAGGGTATCCTTTTCCGCCCCGTCCCATCCTCTTCTGGCAGGGGCAAACATAATAGTGGGGGGCCTAGAGCATACACCGTTAAAATAGGAAAAAGGTGCGATATTATTTTTTCCATTTTTACTAATAGTAGAAACGAAAGCGATAGGCCTGGGGATAATTGACCCGATCATTAGTTTGTGTGTTTCTTTGAAAGGGATAGTCTCTGGATCAAAAATCATCAATTAGTTTTTCCAAGAAAAAATATAATCCTTGTCATCTATTTCTTGAGTGGCCTCTGTCATTTTTAATGGGCTAAAAGTATCTATCATCACGGCAAACTCGGAGGTTTCTTTTAGATTTAGTGATTCTTCTATTTTTCCTGGTTGCGGTCCATGAGTTAGACCCATTGGGTGATATGTAACAGACTCCGGCTCAATGCCTTTTCTACTCATAAAATTTCCCTCAACGTAAAATATCAACTCTTCGGAATCAACATTGCTGTGAGCATAAGGAGCTGGTATCGATTTCTCATGATAGTCAAATAACCGAGGAACAAAAGAGCAAACAACAAAACCTTTTGATTGAAATGTCTGATGAACTGGTGGTGGCTGGTGTATCTTGCCAGTTATTGGCATAAAATCTTTAATGTTAAGTATCCAGGGATAGTAGTATCCGTCCCAGCCTATTAGATCAAAAGGATGGTATTGATATTGGTATGATTGTATTATGCTATCATATTTTACATTTACTATTGCCGAAGAATTTTCTTTAGGATTATTAAATTTAGGTGTAACTATATCTCTCTCTGAAAAAGGGGAGTGTTCTAATAATTGACCAAATTTATTTCGATATCGCTCAGGTGTTTCTATGGGAGATACTGATTCTATAATTAAAACTTTCATAGGCTCGGTTATTTCTAGTTTCCATATTATCCCACGGGGGATAACAACATAATCACCAAAAGAAAGATTCAAACAACCAAAATTAGATCTAAGTATTCCTTTTCCAGAGTTTATAAATAATATTTCATCCGCGTAAGCATTCTTAAAAAGATCTTTCATAGATGTATCAATATGGCATTTAGAGACTTTTATGTCTTCATTAAGAAACAAAGGTACTCTAGAAGAGATTGCATCTCCCTGAGAGTTTATAGATTCAGTTTTTAGATGATAGTGTTTGTGTAATTTTGAAACAAGTTGAATCTTATTTTTAATTGGGGTTCCAATTTCCGTTATCGCAGTTGGCGGATTAACATGATAAATATTAGAATACATATGGCTAAAGCCTTCTCTACTAACGAGCTCCTCCCAATATAGATTACCACTAGCATCTTTGAATTGGATATGTCTCTTATTTGGTATTTGACCTCTTTTTTGATAAAACGGCATATCTAATTATATAATTTTATTTTCCAAAACACCTAATTTTTCTATTTCCATTCTCACCACATCATCTTTTTTAAGCCATCCACCAGTATTTTCGGGACGTAGTTCAAGAATACATCCGGTCCCGACAGTACCTGACCCAATATATTCTCCTGGAATTAATTTTGTATTCATACTAGCACGCTCAATCATTTTGCCAAAAGAGTGATAAAGGTCGTTAGTATTACCATCTGAAATTTTTTTATCATTCACATGGCATGTCATTCTTAGATGTAGTTTCCCATTTTCATCCCAGGAATCTTCTAGCTCATCTGGTGTCACCATATATGGCCCAAAACTAGATGCAAAATCTTTCCCCTTTGCTGGCCCGAGACTCATAGGCATTTCTTCTCGCTGCAGGTTTCGTGAGGACCAGTCATTTAAAATAGTATATCCGGCAATCACATTTTCTGCATGCTCAGCCTTAATATTTGTACCTCCATTTCCAATGATAACAGCAAATTCCAATTCAAAATCTAACTCTGTTGTTTTGGAAGGATAAGGAATTTCAGCCCCATGGCCATAACAACAATTTGGATTAGAAAAATAAAATATAGGTATCTTGTACCAGTCTGGATTCATTTCTAAACCGCGGAGCTTTCTAGCGGCCCGAACGTGTTGCTCAAACGCATAAAAATCTCGGAAGGCAGGAGGGTCAGGCACTGGAGATAGAATAACCAAGTCTGATTCGTTATAAGAAAAAGAATTGATATCCAGATTAATAACATCATCCTCTAATTGTTTTAATATTGAATAATTTTTGTCCCAGTTCACTAGGCTTTCTTTTAATGTGTTAGGGATTGATAAAAAATGATCATTATTATGATTATCACATATCCATTTCGCTGCGTTGCGAATATCCACGATTCGGTTTTTAATCTTAAAACCAAATCGGGGTGAATGATGATTATTTACCGAGTATGTTAATAATTTCATTTTTTGGATTTTCTTTTCAATGTGTTAAAGGTTGCCACGCAGGCCCTGCTCTCTTTCGATGGATTCAAATAATGCCCTAAAGTTACCTTTGCCAAAACTATTGGATCCTTTTCGCTGTATGATCTCATAAAAAAGTGTGGGCCTGTCTTGAATCGGTTTGGTAAATATCTGTAACATATATCCATTGTCATCTGAATCTACAAGAATACCTAATTCAGCAAGTATATTTATATCTTCTTGTAAATGACCGACTCTTTCTGTAAGTGTATCATAATAAGATGTTGGAGTTGGTAAAAATTCAACTCCATTTAACCTTAATTTTTTTACTGTTTTAATAATATTTTTTGTAGACAGTGCTACATGTTGAACTCCGGCACCTTTATAATAATCTACAAATTCTTGAATCTGAGATTTTTTTAGTCCGTCAGCTGGTTCGTTGATGGGCATTTTGATTTTCTCGTTATCATTGGCCATGACGATAGACCTGAGAGAGCTATACTCAGTTGATAGATCCTTATCATCAACGGACCAAAATCGATGCCATCCAAAAACCTTTTCATAAAAGTCACACACTGGCTGCATAATGCCATCAGGCTGGTTTCCAACTACATGATCAATATGAATAATACCGACGGAGTTAGTTGTAATATCCGATTCGATCTCTACATACCCAGGAAGAAATACACCATTATAATTATTTCGTTCCACAAAAGTATGTGTGGTGTCACCATAGGTTTTAATAGTTGCAACGACTGCTTCGCCTTT
>CAJWMI010000108.1 GCA_913043185.1 uncultured Fidelibacterota bacterium
GCTCTAAAAATCTTTAAAGAAAAAACAATTTCTAAAATCTTGGTTTTGCCATTATACCCACAGGCTGGATCACCTACTACAACTAGCACCTTTGACGCAATTAACGCCCACATAAAAGACCAAAGCTGGGTGCCTAATATCAGATTTATTTCTGGATACCACGACGACGAGAATTATATTAACTCCCTATCAGTATCGATAGAAAAAAGTTTTTCAAAACATGGTAGGCCTGATAAACTTATTTTTAGTTATCATGGGATGCCTGAACGCTATCTTCATGAGGGTGACCCTTACTACTGCTTCTGTCATAAAACAACACGTTTGGTCGCAGAAAAACTATCTCTAGACAGTGAATTTTATGACATGGCCTTCCAATCACGTTTTGGTTATGAAAAATGGCTTCAACCATACTTAGACGATATGATACCAAAAGTTGCTGATGATGGGGTTAGGCATCTTCAGATTATTTCTCCAGGATTTAGCGTTGATTGTCTAGAAACCTTGGAAGAGATCAACATACAATACAGAGAATTATTTTTAGAGCAAGGCGGGGAAAAATTTGAATATATACCCTGTTTAAATGATTGCGGTGACCATATAAAAATGATCCAATCAATCATTAATAATAATATAAAAGGATGGTGACATTTAATGAATGATAACCAACGAATGGTAAAGGAGTGGTTCTTTTCATTAAGGAACAACCTGGTCGATACTCTGGAAAAAATAGATGGAAATAAGTTTGATTTTAAGGATTGGGAACACTCGGGATCTGGGGGTGGCACCATGGGCAGCATTAGAGGAAAAATTGTAGAAAAAGGTGGTGTAAATATATCCACAGTATCTGGTGAGTTTTCAGAAGAAATGAGACAGAGAATTCCGGGGGCGAAAAAGAATCCTCAATACTGGGCAACTGGGATCAGTGTTGTGATCCACCCGACCTCCCCCCTTATACCATCTATGCATTTTAATTCTCGCTTTCTAAAAACCTCTAAAACATGGTTCGGAGGCGGTATAGATATAACTCCAGCTATCCCATTTAAAAAAGAGACAGAGCACTTCCACTCCATTTTGGATAGAGCCTGCTCGAAGCATAGTAAAACATATTACGACGAACATAAAAAATGGTGTGATGAGTATTTTTTCTTAAAACACAGAAATGAAGCACGTGGAGCAGGGGGTATTTTCTTTGACTATTTAGATAGCGGCAATATTAATAATGATCTAAAATATGTAAAAGAAGTAGGAAACTTTTTCCTTAGTTATATCCAGTATATATTCAATAAATACGCAGAAAAAGAGTGGACAGAGCAGGAAAAGCATATGCAGCTAAAGAAAAGAGGTCGCTATGTGGAGTTCAATCTACTTTATGATAGAGGAACAAAATTCGGACTTGAAACAGGTGGTAACACAGAGGCAATTCTTATGTCCATGCCTCCGCACGCATCATGGGACTAGAGTTTTACAGTGCGTACAATTGGATAAAAATAATCCATATATCTTTCATGGTGGCCTGGATGGCCGGCTTATTGTATTTACCTAGAATATTTATCTACCACAAAGAAAATGAAAAAGACAATAAGGCAGTAGATATTTTCAAAATAATGGAGCATAAACTCTACCATTATATTATGTATCCATCTATGATCATAGTCTGGGTGAGTGGCCTCTACCTTGGCCATGTCCTCGGGTTTGACACATGGCTCATTGTAAAAATAGTATTCGTTATCCTGCTAACAGCCTACCATATCCTTTTAGGCTACTATCTTAATCAGTTTAAACTAGATAGACAGAAATTATCCTCTAGGTTTTTTAGATTCATCAATGAGATCCCGTTTGTTATTTTATTTATCATATTAATACTCGTGATCATGAAACCATTCTATTAACCAACTTCTCAGATCTATCGATAATATGATGCGTGTGTAAATATTCAAAATCGGCATTTCGCCCGATTAAATACAAGTTTTCAAACTCCTGAAAATAGGAAAATATTTTCCTTATTCTTATTTCTGTATCCTTATATATAATAGGATATGCGTAATTTACATTAACTATATTATAATTAATTATTGACTTCTTTTCTAAGAGATTGTTTTCAGTCAGATATTGAACAACCATTTTATAAACGTTGTCTTTGCTCGTTTCAATATTGATCGTATCTGTACCTACTGGGATTTCTACAACAATGCAGGTTTTTTCATTCGGCGCCATTTCCTCACTTCTATTTTTTGGTTCATAGATTCTGGTAAATGGACATTCTTTATCTGGGAAATAGATAGATGCATTTTCAGAAAAACGCTCAATATCTAGGAATAATACGCATATCATTATTGATCTATACTCAAGCATTCCTATCTCATCTAAAATATGATCCGGAGGCGATGGAACCATCGCTTTTGCTAAAGCATGAATGGGTATTGTACTTACTAAGTCATTCAGTTCAATTCTCTGACCATCAGCAGATTCAATAGAGTTTATTCTTTTATCGCTGTGATTTATTTTAACAATTGGCATGTTAAGAAATATATTTTTTTGCTCTATTTCTTTTCCAATCGCATTGAATATTTCTCCAAATCCGAGCGCTGGATAATAAAAATCACCCTCTAAATGCCCCGGTTTATATTTCTTCCCCAGGAACCAACTACCTAGTAAAGAACCTATAGTAAGTTTTCGGAGCCTCCCTCCAGCAATTGAAGGTGACAAAAGACTCGCACTAGCCCCCCACAGCTTTTCAGTGTATGATATTAAAAATAACTCAGAGATTGTTTTACCGTATTTCTTGTATGCAAGCTCCTTAAATGAAACTGGGTCATTTTTAAAATCGGTCCATTTAAATATTTTTTCAGCAAGAATCTTGAACAATAAAATTATATCTAGGTTTGAGATAATATTTGAGATATTTATTGGAAAATCGATCATCATACCCTTAAATAATATCTTACTTGGCTTTGTTACTTTCAATAGACTATCACCAAGCATCGATTTTATTAATGAGGTGACCCTATCATTTTTATCGTGCAGCCTATGTGCGCCAGTATCATAACGAAACTCACCATCAGTTATTGTCTTACAATTCCCCCCTATGGAATCTGAACTCTCGTAAACCGCTACATTACTCCCATACTTTTTTGCAAAATAACCCACTGCTAAACCAGTAGGTCCGCCACCAATTATCGCAATATCTTTATTCGATTTCATGCTGGCTATTTTTTTTGATACTATAAACCTGAATTTTCGGCCACATCTGATTCATATATGGATTGTGATAGAAAGT
>CAJWMI010000109.1 GCA_913043185.1 uncultured Fidelibacterota bacterium
ACAACATGGCCATCTTGAATTCGTTTGTTGTCAGTTAATGCGATTGAGGTTTGGTTGTTTTTAATACCTGGGATTAGGCCTGACTCTACCAATATTTGGGCGCCATTACAGATTCCAAATACGGGCTTACCATTTTCTGCTTCCTTTTTTATTGTTTCCATTATTGGGTCAAGGGAGGCAATAACACCAGCTCTAGACCTATCTTCAAAAGAAAATCCTCCGGTGATAATATACCCATCACAATTTGTTACTGAATCAGTATCTGAGTTCCATAGAATTTCTACCGGATTCATGTGCCCCCGTTTTATCGCGAGGCCGGTCTCTCTTTCTGTGTTTGAGCCTGGGAACTGAATTACCCCGATGTCTATCGCCATGATTATAAATAGTTCTAAATTATTTTAATAAAAGAAATATAATTTACTTATACAATTCAACATGAAAAATAAAAGTGTGATAGTAAAAGCAAAGATATTTACTGTTTTTATTTTTCATTAGATTTAAAAAAATATTAGCATATGATTATTTATAATAGAACGAGCTACAAAGAGCTAACACTAAAAAGCTATCAGAAAGAAAAACGCAGACTACAGATAGAGCTTTTAAAGTTGCAGGAGTGGGTCATTAATTCAGGCCAGCGCTTGGCTATTGTGCTTGAGGGAAGAGATGCAGCCGGGAAAGGTGCAACAATTAAGAGGTTTATTGAGAATTTAATTCCCAAAACTATGAGGGTTGTTGAGCTTGGTGTTCCTACTGCCGCACAAAATAGAATGTGGTTTAAAACCTATGAAAGGCTCCTACCTAGTAAAGGTGAGATTGTTTTTTTTGATAGGTCTTGGTATACCAGGGGGTTAATTCAGCCTGCAATGGGGTATTGCACAGAGAGACAATATAAATACTTTATGAAAAATGTAAATAGGTGGGAAGAAACTCAAATAGAAAATGGTCTGTTACTTATCAAATTTTATTTATCTGTATCAAAAGAAAATCAACAGCAGAGATTTGTCTTTCGGCAGAACAGTCCACTCAAATATTGGAAGCTAAGTGCGAATGATCTCAAAGCAGCAAAAGAGTGGGATCTTTTTACACACTACAAAGAACAGGTTTTTTCAAACAGCGCTGGGAATAAAAACCCCTGGGTGATAATCAACTCAGATAATAAAATGATCGCTAGGCTAAATGCTATGAGATACGTTTTATCTAGCTTTGACTATCCAGGTAAAAAAGCACTTAAAGACAAAAAATGGTCAAAAGAGATTCCTGAATACAGTATTGAGATTGATGGGGTAAAATTTAAAAGCCTCACAAAAGAACAGTACGAGTTAATGTATCGTTTAAAAGGAAGCACGTAATTGTCGGATATAATTAAAGCCGCTGGTGGAGTAGTCGTTAGCGGGGATAAAATTCTATTTATTAAAAAGAACGGTCGCTGGGAATTCCCAAAGGGGAGATTAAAAAAAGGAGCCAATAGAAAAAAAACAGCTATTAGAGAAATTTGTGAGGAAACAGGAATCAAGAAAAAAGAAATATCCATTTTAAATCCTCTTATCCCAACCCACCATCATAATAAAGTAAGTGGGAGCACACTTGTTAAGGAGACGTTTTGGTTTTTAATACAATATTCAGGTAACCTAAAAAAGAAATTAACGCCAGAAAAAAAAGAAGGCATAACAAAGTGCAAGTGGTTTTCACTTAGTGAGCTTGTGATCACACTTAAAGATAGTCGTCCTCAAACTCATTATTTATTGGAGTTTGTTCTTAATGATCCTAGCTATAAGAATTATATAAAAACAAAAAAGAATAAGTAAATGCAATGAAGGTGCTGTTTGTTTGTACTGCGAATATCCACAGAAGCAGATTCGCAGAAGAAGTATTTAATCATCTTGTAAAGAAAGGTGATAGCGTTCATCAGGCCTTTTCTGCTGGATTGAGAGTCGGGGACTATAGTTTCAGAACGATATACTATCCGGCACTAGACAACCTAAAAAAATTCAATATTACTCCTCTCCGCCCAAGTGCTCATTCAATACATATTGATGATGTTGACCTCAGTGAGTATGGTAGGATAATATGCATGGATGAAGGTGAGCATAAGCCAATGGTACTAGCTAATCCAAATTTAAAAAATGATCTTTTTGAATACTGGAATATTATTGATGAGCCTAAAGTGAAGAGTGAAATATCATTACCAAAATGTTTTCAGAGAGTAGAAAGTTTATTAAGGGATTTAGATTCCTGATTACTTATCAATGAAAAATCTAACTGACCTTAAAAAAAATGTGGTGTATGGTGGACCTAAGTATAAATCTCAAACCAAGATTTTTGATCAGATAGAAACGATATTTGAAAAAGCATTAATTGAAAGAGATAAACTAATTAAACAGCAGGTAAATGACTCCATGAAGGATAAGATAATTATTCTTGATCTTAGAATCGCTATGTGCATAAAAAAAAGAGCAAGAGTCACCTTAGGTGGTTACTCATACTTGTCTGAAGAAATGTATGGGTGGGAACCTTTTTACGATATCGATAGAAGGCTTTTACCTAAAACTGTACCCTAATTTTTATTTTGAGCTTTTATATAACCACCAAATAGTCCCCAATGCGGCAAGCATAGTAAGTGCGGTTACTAAGTTTGGATCGATCCCAAGATTTAAACTTTGTATTCCAGCCCCCGCAAGAAAAGCCAGTAAAATACCCATCAATGACTCACCCGCTATCATGCCTGAGGATAAAAGCACACCCTTCTGCAAAATATTATCAGGTTTTTGGTCTGTTTTATTTTCTTTCAGTATAAAGTGAGCAAGGAGACCACCAATTAATATTGGAGTAGAGAGGCCAAAGGGGAGATACATTCCTACCGCAACAGGCATTAGGTGCAGGCGGAATGTTCGGCCGCTTTTTTCAAGATATGAATCACCAATAAGAAGGAGAATCCCAATTGCTGATCCAACTGCTACCATATCCCATGGCAGAGTTCCACTCCCAAAGAATCCATCAGCCAGGCTGGCAAACAATCCTGCTTGTGGTGCTGCAAGCTCTCTTCCCCCGATACCACCGGGGGTATTCTCATGTAACAGCTGCATGATAGGTGCCATTACAAGAGAAGCAACTGCAACACCTGCTATTTGCATTATCTGTTGCCTATAAGGACTAGCTCCAACGATTTGGCCGGTTTTTAGATCATTACAAACATCTCCTGATGTACAGGCGGCACAACAGACAATAGCCGCAACACCAAGGGTTGCTATCATCCC
>CAJWMI010000110.1 GCA_913043185.1 uncultured Fidelibacterota bacterium
AAAACAGGAATGGTATTTGCATATGAGAGCGATGGATCTTTAATGGGCAATTTCCCGATACCTATAGATGGGAGTATTGAGTCAACCCCTGCGATCGAGGACATAGATAATGATGGTGACCTTGAGCTGGTGATTGGTACTACTGCAGGGCTTGATGTGATTGACATTAAGTTTGATGCGCAGCTTATGGACAGTTGGTCATTGTATCGTGCGACCATGCACCGTACTGGTGTTTATGATGAGAGTGTCATGTCTATCGGTAGTAAAGAAAGTATTATTCCAGAAAAATTTTATGTTAGTGATAACTATCCAAATCCATTTAATCCGACTACAAATTTTTATATTGATGTTCCAGAGGCTGGTAACCTGTTAGTTAGTGTATATGATGTAAGCGGCAGGCAGGTTAATGAGCTTATTAATACCCAGATAGTCGCTGGTAGGATACATGGCAGATGGTCTGGAAAAAATAGTTATGGCGTGATGTCACCTACTGGAATTTATTTTTTAAAGGTTGAGACAGGTGCTAACTACCACGTTCAAAAACTGGTGCTAGTAAAATAGACTGACGTTTGCTATTTTAAACGGTTTGAACTTAACTTTAAGCGAATATATGTGTCTACTAAGATACATGAAAGATTTTTAGGAGAATAAAATGAAAAAAATAAGTTCAATATTCTTAACAGTAATTTTTATGGTATCGCTCTCATGGGCTGATATAAACTGTCCGGCAGACTCTTCTTATCAAGTAGACATGCGTACAATGCTTCCTGATGGTAGTCCAAACCCAACCTATGGTTTAGAGATTTCTACGGGGCTTTGTGCTTGTGTAAATTTTATCAATGGTGTTGATATCACAGGAAATGAGATTACTTTTACTATCAATATTGTTGACAATGAACCTATCAGAGGTATTGAGCTAGACATATACCATGATTTTTCTGATTTAACCTATTCTGGCGTATCCAGGGGCGATAAACTTCAGGGGTTAGTTAATGATGAAGGCGATCCTACCTCAGATATGACGATTTTAGGAAACTGGGTAGAGGACCATGTTAAGGTGCTCGCATACAGTGTTAATCGTGCTAGGACCGAGGGCAATGGAGTAGAAGGAAATCTATTGCACTTGACATATACTTTAGCCGATGGGGTATCATTGCCTGATAATGTTTCCTTTTATTTTACTATTGTAAATATTCCTGGTACTAGCCTGAACCCTGAGCTATTAAATGTTGTCTGCAGTTATCCAAGTCAAGATAGTCCAGCAACAGTAAATACTACGGTTGCATCAGCGGATGAAGGATCTATACTTCCAAGTGAGTATGCTCTTTTCCAAAACTATCCAAACCCATTTAATCCTAGTACTCAGATTACATTTGACGTTCCTACTTCAGAATTTGTTATGCTTCGGGTATACAATCTATTAGGCCAGGATGTTCAGACCCTTATTAATAAGTCGATGGCTCCCGGAAGATATACTGTGGAGTGGAACGGAAATGATATGCTAAACAATGATGTAGCATCTGGGGTATACTTTTATGAGCTAAGAGGAGAATCTTTTATCTCTAGAAAGAAAATGCTCTTAATCCGTTAAGACTCTTTCTTTTTTTAAAAAATAATGTAAATTCCCCCATCTGAGGTTGGGGGAATTTTTTTATGCGAAAGTCAAACACGTATATAATATTACTAGTGCTATGTTTTGTATCTGCACAAGAGAACTATCGTTCTGTTGACCAGATACAAACAGAATGGGCAGACCATACTAATTATCAACGCGATGAAATGCTGTCTTTCTGTGATTTTTTATATAATGAAGGATACTATGAACGCTGTCTGATTTCTTGTTTTCAGTTTTTATATAGACTCCCAGATGACCCACTTAGGCCTGCAATTTTGTATTTAATTGCTCGTTCTTATGAGGGTATGGAAAAATATTCTTTAGCAAGGCGCTATTATAATAGGGTAATGAAAATAGAGCCTGAAAATTCTATGGCACACAAGGCATCTAAATATAGAGAAATATATTCTTTTCTAATGGAAGGTGATACAAAATCAGTATTAAAAAATACAAAGGATAGTAGTGATCCTTATTATCTAACTCTCAGGGGCTATGCTCATTTTCAATCTCTTCAGTGGGAAGAGGCCAGAGCTTTATTCATTTCAGCAGAAGAAAGTTTTAACCATAGGCATTATTCTAAGCTAATGTTACCTCTATATCAGGCTATTGAAAATGTATCGAATGTACGGCAACATAGTCGTGCAAAAGTAGCCTTAGGCGGAATGTTATTGCCTGGCGGAGGACAGTTTATTCTTAAAGATCGCCGGAATGGACAAGGCATATTAATAACAGCTCTATTATTGTATGGTATTTATACTCTTGCTGGAAGTAATGAATTAAGTGGTGCAATACATTTTGATAAGTCTCCAGGAATTGTTATTCCAGTCTACAAAGGTGTGAACGCTGGATTTGAGTTATCAGATGGTAATCTTACGAAGTCATTATCATCTAAATCTGCAATCTTTCATTATACTATTCCTCCTTTAGTCATAGGTTCAATTCTTTATGTTAGTAGCCTGATTAAATCATTTAACGATACCAATGAAAAGAATCAAAGTTTAATACGCTATTATGCTTTAGAGAGTATGGACTCTATATCCCCTGAAAGGTTTTTAGATTTTGAAGAACCTGATCTTATAAAAAATCAGATCTATTAGCATTTATATATATTGACTAGTGTCGATATAAAAAAGTAAATTGTCAGGCTTTACACGAAAAGATTTTTGACAATTTGGTATGCAGTGAGTCTTACGTTGATTCTAGCCAATTTCAACAAACCATTAAAAAACATACAATGGAGAGTTTGATCCTGGCTCAGGACGAACGCTGGCGGCGTGCTTTATACATGCAAGTCAAGGAGAACCTATTCTTCGGAATAGTAGTAAACTGGCGAACGGGTGAGTAACACGTAGGTAACCTGCCCTAGAGACTGGGACAACTTCGGGAAACCGGAGCTAATACCGGATGATGCAGCGGACCCTTTGGGGTACAGTTGTTAAAGCGGGCTTCGGCTCGCACTTTAGGATGGGCCTGCGTCCGATTAGCTTGTTGGTGGGGTAATGGCCTACCAAGGCGATGATCGG
>CAJWMI010000111.1 GCA_913043185.1 uncultured Fidelibacterota bacterium
GAACAAGTGGCTTCACTTCAAAAAAAACTAATGACTCACCTAAAACAATCTGAACGCCAATAATTATCAGCATAAAATTCACAGCATATATCATATAATCTGAAGGGGATGATTTAATATTTTGAATTATTTTCCATAAGTAAAATACTAAACCCAATAAAATTACACCTAGAATAGTGTGAATATATTTAAAAGGTCCTAACATTTTTAATAAAATCACCCCCTCAATGAGAGGGTTCTCTTTCCTACTAATATCTAGTCCTCCTCTGATCTCTGTGCCTATTATAATTTCAACAACCACACAAACCATTATACTCAGAATAATGTATTTAATTTGTTGAGGGTAAACACTATCCTTTTCAAAATTGCCTTCTAAGATGTAATATGACTGAATTGAACTATATATGATTAATCCAATTATTATTAGAGCGAGTAATAAATGAAGTGTGATAGTTACAGGATCTAAAACCGTATCAACTAGCTTACTTCCTAGCCATCCTTCAACTAAAGTAAAGAATAATGCAAGAGTAATAGAAAAGGTTACTCTCTTATGATGTTTAAAATAAAGTAATCCGTATACAAATGTGACTAAAATAATGAGACCAACGAGAGCACCAAAGAGTCTGTTTAAATATTCAACCCAAGCAAGAACAAGATTGAATTTCTCAGGATCAATATAGTCTGGAAGCTGATTCAAACTGGTTGGAGGTATCCAACGATCAAAACATTTTGGCCAATCTGGACAACCCATACCAGCTCCAGAAACTCTGACAAGGCCTCCAATAAAAATCAATAAATAAGTAAAAACAATTGATATAACTGAAAACTGAAAATATTTTTTCATAAATAGCCCCGGAAATTATGCATCATTAGACAATGAATTATGAATACTTTTCTTATCGTGTTATAATTATGCTTTATTGTAATATTATGACCTGTAATTACTGTATTTTGCAAAAAGAAAATATTTAATTAGACTATGTCAAAACCACTAACCCAGATTGAACCAGGAACGGTATGCACAATAAAAGAAACCGGTCAATCAGGAACACTTGAAAAGATATTCTATTACCCAACCAAGTATGAGGTTAAAACTGATAATGGTCATACAAACCATTATACAACCCATGAAATCATTTTTGAAGGCTACGAAAGGCCAAAAACAAAACTAACCATCCCTGAGGTTCCATATAATGGTATCGGTTCAAGCTATGCCTCCTGGACGCCTTTCCAGGCTAATAGCCAGATAAGGCATCACTTTTCTAGTAGTAAAGAAATTGTATGGAAAATGATTACCTCATTAGAAACATATAACGTATGGTTCTCTGGTATACAACGAGCCATGCCTGATATTCAATCAAAAAGATACGTGCACCAGTTTTCTTTTGATAAGCTTCCGCTAGTGCCAGGATCATTTTTTAAGATCAGACCAGCCTCTCTGGCGCCATGGTTTCGATGCAGAATTATAACCATAGAAAAAGAAAAAGAATTTGGGTTCGACTTCAGAATGACACCATTCTATGAAGAATATGTATCATTTAAAATAGAAGAAGCTGAGCAAGGTGTTTTTGTTACTTGTGACAGATCAAGCAAGGGTATTTTTTCGTTCTTATCACTATTAAACTGGAGCAGTAGAAAATCAAAAATTCTGCGAAGGCTGGCAGCCATCACCCCGGTGATTGATTTTGGTAAAACCGATGACAAGTCAGAGGATGAAAATGCTACGGATATGTGGAACGGGTATGCTTCTAGAGAAGACTATATTAATTATGCTGTGAATATGGGACTACAAAACAATATGGATGTGATTAATGCGATCACAGATAAACCAACAAGAGGGCTTGCAAAAGCAGGGCTTGTTCACGCAAAACGAACCGGTAAAACCCCTCCCATGCCAGAAAAACCTGCGCCAGGTTCTGAGCCCTCTAGCGCATCCACTGCAAGTACTGAACTTAGTCGAGAGCAAATTGTTGCAATGGTAGTAAATAAAGCATTAGATGGAGATATGGACCCAATTAACTCCATTGAAGACAAGCCCACTAGAGGTATCGCTAAAGCGTTAATGGTAAAAATAAAGCGTGGCTCTGCAGAACGTCCACCAATGCCGGAAATTCCAGATACTGTTTCAGAGCAAAGCGAAAACACTGCAGCAGAGAACGAAGAACAGCTAATCGAAAGGCTTGTAGCGACTGGACTGACTGGTGACATGGAAGAGGTTAATGCACTAGACAATAGAGTTTTAAGAGGAAAGATCAAGGCCGCAATTGTAAAAGCAAAACGGCAGAAATAGATTGCGTTTATGGATAAAGAAAAACCAAATCCAATATCAACCTCACAACTTCTTTCGATGATTATCTGCACTATACTTTTACTTGTTTATGTCACACTCGTAACCTGGGTGCTTTAAACATTGACTTTTGACTGGCTCACCATGACCTGGCTTCAAGAACATCTGGAGTGGGCAATCGGACTACTATTAATCGGAATAGTTATTCTATTTTTCTTTCCCATACTATTAGGGTGGCAGCTAAAAGAGGATGAAAAACATGAGTAATATAAATGACGCCTTGCCAATTATTTCTACCCTGACTTTAATTTTTTCAATGCTTCTTATATCTGAAATATTTAGGCTTAAAAAAGAGCAAAGAAGGCTAAACAAAAAAATTGACTACCTCCGCAAAGATATAGATTTACTTTTGAGCGAAAAAACTGGTGACTGATTTTTCTAAATTCTGGTCTGATAATTAATTCATAATTTTTATAAAGCAAGTATGAACCAAAGCATCCAAAATGACACTGAAAAAAGGAATGAAAATAGTAGGATATATGTCCTCTTTTATTCTTTCTTTCTCATTCCCTTTATGATCGCAGTATTTGGTGCAGTCTTTTTTCTTTTATTTAAGTTTATCACTTACGAAACAAATAACGCTGAAGATTTACTCAATCAGGTAAAAGTTGGTTCTGCATCAAAAAGATGGCAGTCGGCATTTGAACTGGCAAAAGTACTAAATAATCCCGATGTCGATCCTTTGACCGAATCATTCAAAGGTCAACTCAGGTCAGCCTATGAAAAATCT
>CAJWMI010000112.1 GCA_913043185.1 uncultured Fidelibacterota bacterium
CTCTGACCCATTTTTTGGCTCAATAGCAATGCCCATATCCAAAAAGAATACGTCTGTGCTGCTTGTCTGACAATAAGCAGCTGTCAAGAAAAATATTAAAGTGGTATATAAAGTTCTATCCATTACCGGGTTCCAATATATTCTACTGGTACTCCTCCCAATCAATTACATATGAATAGCCGATAAAAGATCCAAAGTCTTGAGGAACATAAAGCTCAAACTTTCCTAGTGCACCGGGCAATAGGCTCGCGTCCGATACAATCCCACTGTCAAACGTATTATATGAACCAGCTATAAATGTTGTAAGAGTTCGAGTTTCTCCGCTCCAGTTTTTACGAAAAACAAAATCTACCTTTACAAAATCAGCCCGGCGTCCCCCAATGTTTTTTATTTCACCATTAAACACAATATTGCCCTGGCTATCTTTCTTTTCAGATATATTACCCATCAGCACACAATTAGCAGAAAATTTCTGGCCCATGTCTCTGTCAGAAACACTGGAAGAAGTGTATTTGGGAACAGTGAGCTTTGGCATGGGAGGTGGAGCATAACTCTCTCTAATCTGCTCCGGAACATATTCTTGCTGATCTTCTGTAATAACATTATCAACAATACGAACAACTTCTTCCCGCTTTATAATCAGATATCCAACAAGAGTCTCAACTTTTAATGATTTATCATCTTGGTACACAATTTTACCAAAAACTGTACTACCATTTTTGAGGATTATTTCTTTTGAATAAATTGTTAGTGGATTGATCCACATTTTGCTCAAGGCCTTAAGATCATCCATCTCTCTGGTTAGATGTTTAAATTCAGCTGTCAATTTTTTTATCTCAAAGTTTAGCTCATTTAAAATAAAATCATTTGAAGCGCCTCCACTGGATTCAGCAGTTTGCGGGACTGAAACCGGAGTCGCAGCGGCCTGAATTGGTGCCTCAATCGCAGGAGCACCAGACGCAATAGTCTCAGGAGCTGGGGCTGGCGTTTCACTAGAGGCAGCTGCTATTTTAATTTCTAAATCCTCTAAATCTCCATCTATAGTAAGAGTTTCTGTATGCAGAACATCCTTTTTTTCCAAAACCTGCAGAGAGTACTCTCCACCTAGAATCTTTTTAATTTTAAAAGATCCTTTTTTATTGGTTTTCCCTTTATAAGATTTTTCACCAGAAAGTTTTAGCTTAACTTTTTTCTTTGGATCGCCATCAGGTCCAATTACTGTGCCTGACACGGTAAATTTATCTGCGGCCATAGACACGGTGTGCCCAATAAGCAACAGAACAGTCAGCGAGTATACAACTCGCCTATTAAAGCTCAATTGTGATCTCATTTCATACCTCGGATTTTTAAGTCACCCCGCATCTATTGTTGCAGAGTGGGAGCAATTTTACCTAATAATCAATCGCGTGTCAAGAAATTATAAGTTATATATAATATTCGCCTTTTTATGACAATAAACCTATAGCTCATTTCCAAAACGAATCTAATTTGTTTTTCCTTTCTATAGCATGTTTATGTTTTTTTTCTGCTTCAGTTCTAAGTTTATTGTCAAGCTCAAGAGACAATGCTTTTTCATATGATTCAAGTATGAGGTCAAAGTCAGTGTCTCCTAGCTTGGTATAGGCAATCGCCATCCAGTAATATGGCTCACCATTTTTTGGGTATAGCGTTGCGGCCTTTGAATATTTTTCAATCGCGTCCCAGATGCCGTTCTTGTTTCCCTTTTTAACTAACACATTTCCATCAGCCAATAGCAACCCGTATTTTGACATAGTATCGCCAGTATTTAGTTCGGTTGCTTTTTTATAATAACCAGCGGCTGATATATAATCACCTTGCTTCATATGTTTTTCAGCTACTCTATTATTAGCGGAGACTAATGCGTCTAATATATTACCATCATTTTTATTTATCCTAAGAAGAGAATCTTGTATAGACAATAAGCCTTCAGGATTTTCAATGCTCATCTTTTTGTAGGCACCACCTGTACAATCACAAACAAATAATACAATAATTATAGATGTTAACAATCTGGTATATATTTTTATCATACTATCACCTACCGCAACCATATATATGTAATTGCAGAATTATTTCTACCAAAGTCATCATCATTAGGCTGGTTACATTCACTTCTCATATCAACGGCATTTTTATTAAACATATCATAGTCCTCACCATAGATCACAGCCTTAAAACGACCTTCTTGATAGTGACACCAGTCTCGAACACTTTTGCGGAGTTTTCCAGATCCGTGGCCGGTAATTACCTTGATCGCTTTTACTTTATTTTCGTATGCGCACTGGCTTACGGTTGTTTCCAACATTGATATCGCATCATCGGGAAACTTTCCATTGTGACCTATATCTATAACTTTTAAATATTGTTGCTCCATTATACATAAATTTTAATATCTTTGCGCCAACTTTCAGTCTGATTTATATTAATAACAATGGAAAAAATTACTTTAGGTAAGACCAATGAGCAGGTTTCAGTTATTAGCCTTGGTACCTGGTCATATGGAAAAGAAAATATTTCTGGCGGCTCCGATGTCGGTTGGGCTAATCAGTCCGATGAAGACTCCAGGATGGCATTATTAAAAGCATATTCATGTGAGATAAATCACTGGGACACAGCGGATGTGTATGGTGAAGGACACTCTGAAAAAGTTATTGGTTCTATGTGGAGTGAAATTCCTCGAAATAATATATTTTTAGCGTCTAAAGTTGGGTGGGATATGGGTCCCTATAGCCACTGGTACCACCCTGATTACATGAAAATAAAAATGGAAAAATCTCTAAAACATCTCAAAACTGACTGTGTGGATCTTATGTACTTACACCACTGCAACTTTGGCAATAACAATGAATACCTGGATGATGCGGTTGAAATGATCTACCGCTTCAAAGATGAGGGTAAAACAAGGTTTATAGGTTTATCTGATTGGTCTTCAAGTAAAATATTAAAGTTCATGGATAAAGTCACCCCGGATGTTGTACAGCCCCTATATAATGTTTATGATACTAAATATGTA
>CAJWMI010000113.1 GCA_913043185.1 uncultured Fidelibacterota bacterium
ATGAGCTTTATTTTGAAGCTTTAAAATATTATAATAAATTAACTATAAATTCAATAAAGGTTTAATGTTACAAGAATATAACCCTAAAAACGAAAATATATTAATCCATGTCAATGGGAAACTGTTGCCAAGAAAAGATGCCAAAGTATCGGTTTTTGATAGTATTGTCC
The DNA here is from genome assembly GCA_913043185.1 of uncultured Fidelibacterota bacterium. Next base: position 171 of record CAJWMI010000113.1, read on the forward strand.
AAAATGGAGATGGTGTTTGGGAAGGGCTAAGAGTTTATCCAGAAGGAATTGTTTCTTATGACAAACACCTCACTAGGCTACATGAGGGAGCTAAAGCTCTTGCTTATGAAGGAATCCCCTCAAAGAATGAAATCAAAAAAGCTATAAAAGAAACGTTAGATGCTAATGGAATGAATACAGATACCCACATACGATTAACTTTAACAAGAGGAGAAAAGGTAACATCTGGTATGGACTCGAGATTAAATCAAAGTGGATGTTGTCTTATTGTACTTGCAGAATGGAAGAAAAAAGTATATGATTTTTCAAAAGGGATACGGACTATAAGTTCTTCAATTCGTAGGAGCATTCCCGCTTTTTTAGATTCTAAAATTCATCATAATAATATGTTAAGTCTTGTTATTGCCAAAATTCAAGCAAATATTTCAGGCTATGATGCTGCTGTTATGTTAGACGAAAGGGGATTTGTAGCTGAGTTAAATGACACAAATTTATTTATGGTAAAAGAAGGATCCATATTTACCCCATTTGCTCACGCCTGTCTACCGGGGATTACAAGACAAACCTTTATAGATCTTTTTAAAGAAAATAAAATAAACATATTTGAAAGAGACCTCTCGTTAGTAGAATTTATTAATGCAGATCTTGTTTTTGCTACTGGAACAAATGGAGAGATAACTCCAGTTACTGAGATTGATGGACGCTCAATTAATTGTGATAAGAATTTTCTTGAAAAAATAAAAAATTTATTTGAGGCTAAGCTTCCATCACTTTGTGAGCCGCTTTAGTTTATAATTATAATGATTTCTAAAACCTTTTATATTTATTATGAATAAGGCTTTATTTAATTTGCACCACTTTTATTAATATTTTATTAATTTAGAGTTAGGTTTTATTAAAATTTAATATTAAACATGAAAAAAATTCTACTCTCTTTATCCCTTTTATTTTTATCAATAAGCTGTTCAAATGACGATTCTCTTAGTACTGATAAAGAAATTATTCCAGGAAGAAATGTGTATGTAGCGGGCTACATAAGTGATGGTTCTGGTAATATGACTGCTTGCTATTGGCGTAATGGTCAAAGAGTTGACCTGGGAAGCGGTGAACTTTCAGATATTGTGGTTAGTGATGGAAAAGTATATTCAGTAGGTTACGACTTTGGGGGAGCCAGCACATATTGGATAGATAAAGTACCATTTATTTTAGAAGGAAGCGGTGACGAAGAAGCCTATTCCATTGCCGTTTATAATGGAGATGTCTATACTGCGGGAAGAGATAATGGGGCATGTTATTGGAAAAACACAAAAAAAACTCAACTTTCAGGTGGTGATTCCTCAGGATATGGCATTGCTATAAAAGACAATGGCGATATTTTTGTTGGCGGTTATTACCAGAACAATCATCATACATTGATACCAGCTGCTTGGAAAAACGGAAATAGAGTTAATTTAAGTAAACCATCAGGAGGCGATGGTGAGGTTTATGACGTTCAAATAGAAGATGGAACCGTCTACTATTTTGGTATGACAATGAAGCCAAATCAAATGCTAGGATACGTTCCTAAGGCATCTTATTGGAAGGGAGGAAATAGAACAGATCTGACTAACGGTGGAGGATCTAATCAAAGTATTTATGGCGGAGAAGGATATGGGGGTTATGTAGATGGTGCTGATGTCTATGTGGCTGGAAAAATTGATCATATTGGACACACTGACCCAGATAATCCAGGTGGAGTATTACCCGGTACGGGAGGGACTTATGCTCATTATTGGTTGAATGGAACTAAGTATGATTTACTTGGTGGAATATGGAACAACATGTGGGTTAGTACAGCCAATGATATTGAGGTAAAAGACGGCTATGTGGTTGTAGCTGGAGATGTTGCAACAGAAACCATAACTCAGGTTCCTGCAATTTGGGTTAATGATCAGTTGCTTTTATTGGAAGGTGACATATACGGAGTAGCTAAGGCAATATTTATTGATTAATTATCTAGTTTTTGTATAATAATCCCACAATATAATACCTACAGATATGGTTACATTGAACGAATGTTTAGTGCCAAATTGAGGTATTTCAATTGCTAAATCAGCACATTTCAAAGACTCTTCTGAAACACCAAAAACCTCATTTCCAAAAACAAATACATATTTCTCACCTTTTTTTGGCTGGAACTTTTCAAGAGGAATGCTTTTATTTGTTTGTTCAATTAACGCAATCTTCCAACCTTCTTTTTTCAATTGTTTTTCAATTTTAGAAATTGAATTTACATACTCCCATTCTATCGATTCTGTAGAACCGAGCGCTGTCCTTTCAATTTTATTGTTTGGAGGCGTCCCAGTTATTCCAACTAAGTATATTTTTTGAATTAAAAAAGCATCTGATGTTCTAAAACATGAACCTACATTATTTAAGCTTCTTAGATTATCTAAAACAATTATTACAGGATTCTTTTTTCTTTTTTTAAACTCATTTATCTCTATCCTTTTAAGGTCTTCAATCTTGGTTTTTTTCATAGAAACAAAGAATTAATGATATTTGATTATTGACCTACCAAATTTTGATTTATTATTTTGAAGTTTTATAAAATAAAGTCCGTTTTTTAATTCACTAGCATTATAGCGTATTTTATGCGTTCCAGAGGATAAGTTTTTATTTATAATCTCTTTAATTAATTTCCCACTACTGTCTATCATGTATAGCCTTACAGGACCTTTATCAATTTTTATTTCTATAGTAACCCAATCTACGAATGGATTAGGGAATGTTTTTATATTTTCATCTTGTTTTATGATTTCTTTATTCCCAGTAACAGTAC
>CAJWMI010000114.1 GCA_913043185.1 uncultured Fidelibacterota bacterium
CATTTCAAGACCGCCTGCATTTTGAACCGCTTTCTCGATCTCTTCTTTTGTTTTTTCCATTTTTGATAGGCCTGCATAAAAAATAGAGGCTACAGGTCCCGGAGTGTTCTCGCAAAGCTCTATGGCCTGTTCTTTACCAGAATCATCGTATACGGTTTTAACATCATCAAAAAATTGATCGGTGTTTGAACTTGAATTAATTAAAGAATATGCTCTTTCTCCAATTATTGCTAAGCCAAAAAGCAAAGCTATAAGTATGGGCCACATAAAGCCGCCACCTTGTACAAAAAAATCAACCATTTATTACCTCCATAATTATAAAATTAATTGATTAATAAAAATTTATATATGCTTCTAATTTATATATAGCCCGTAATTTAATTACGGTATCCCAAGAATGCATTAGCTTCATTAAAATATTTTAATGCCTCTGAAACTTGGTTGTCAAGGGAAAGTCTAATACTTGTTGATTCATCTTTACCCCAAATTGTTCCTGCTATCTCACTTTTTATTCTGTTATAGATAAAAGATTGATCTTTTAGTAAGGAGTCCGGGTTAAATGATATTGAATCGCTGTCTAAATAATCAAGAAACTGAGAGTATAGAGATTGATTAACATGCCAGTTTTGTTTATAGTTTTTAAAATCTTTGAATCCCAAGTCATTCTGGGTTGCATAGGAAGATGAAAAATTAAATATGGGGCGTTCTGGATTTCTTAATAGCTTCTGAGTTTCTTTTGTTAATATGCTTTTATAAGGAACGAATATATCAGGTGTAATACCGCCACCGCCATATACTGTTCTTCCTTGTCTTGTTTTATATTTTGGTCTTAATTGTTTTAGGCTGTCTAATGTTGATTCTCTATCTTTCGCATAAAGCTCTTTATAATAAGTAAGATCACCCCCTTCTTCATAGGGTCTTTGGATTAATCTTCCGCTTGGCGTATAATACCTGGCCATTGTTATTCTTATAGCTGATCCGCCTTCTAATGGAAGCTGCCGCTGAACTAGTCCCTTTCCAAAGCTTGTTTCTCCTATAATAAGTCCCCTGTCAAGATCTTGTACTGCGCCTGAAACTATTTCACTGGCGCTTGCTGATCCTCTATTAATCAAAATAATGAGGGGAAAATCATTTCTTCCTTTGTCGGGGTCTGAGATAAATGCTTGATTAGAATCTGAAATTTTACCTTTAGTATACACTAGTGTGTCTCTTGTTGATATAAATAGATTTGACACTGCCGCGGCTTGTTCAAGATAGCCGCCGCTATTACCCCTGAGATCAAAAACCAGTTTTTTAAAATTTTGACTGTCTAATTTGTCTAGTGCTTTATTTACTTCATCGATAGTAGTGGCTGAAAATCTTCTCAGCAGTATATAGCCTGTTTCATTGTCTATCATAGTAGCAGCGCCTACACTGTAAATAGGTATATCATCCCGAATTATGGTTACATCAAATGGCTCATCAAGGCCTATTCTTTGGATTGTAACATCAACAGAGGTTCCCTTTTTCCCCCTGAGTTTTTTTATTACCTCGTCCTTTGTTATTTTGTATGCGTCATTGCCATTAATTGCAATAATTCTGTCTCCTGATTGTAGTCCAACGTAGTCAGAGGGGCTATCTGGAACGGGCGATATTACCGTTATATAGCCATGGAGCACGTCAAACTCAATTCCAATCCCTTGAAATTTTCCGCGAAATAACTCGTCAATGTTTTCCTGTTCTTTGGCAGGGATGTATGTTGAGTGGGGGTCTAATTCTTCCATCAGTCCGTGGAAAGCACCGTCCATGATTTTATCCATATCTACAATGTCAAAGTAGAAGTGGTCCACATAGGAAATAATCTGCTGCATTACAACAATCTTATCTTTCAATATTCTGTAGATACTTCTGTTTTTAGAATAAGCCTCAGGCAAGAAAATTAATACAGCAAGCAAAAAACCAAATAATGCAGAAGTAGCTAAAGGCCAAATTCGATTGGTTTTTGTTTTTAACATAGTAGTTTGGTGTGGCTAACTAAAAAAGGAGGGGTCTCTAGAGGCCAAGATATAGCATGGTCCTGAATGAAACGCCTTGGAGGGTGTATTCGTCTGAATTACCAATTAAATATCTACCATTTAGTTTCCATCGTCCTTGGCCTATTGTCCCTTTATTGAATCCTGCACTGATACGAAGACCAACTCTATCTAAAAGTTGCCACTTAATGGCAACATATGGTTGGAAGTTGAAAAAAGTTCCGCTTAGGTCAGACATTACCCCTGGGGCATTTGCAGCATTAAAACCAGAAATAGGATTACCAACATCGTCAACAGCATAATAATATGTAAGAGTTGAATCGGTCTGATCATCATTTACGTCCCAATTTTTAGATCCATATGCGAAATTGAACATTTCTCCCCATTTAGGGTTAGCAGCATACTGATCAATAGATAAACTCAACCTACCAAGACCCATCATTGCGCCAGCTGATATTTCTAGGTCTTGAAATATTGGCATAACATATTCTATTGATCCGGCACCTAATGAAAGGGTAACCTTTGCTTCGATAGTGGGATCAAAGTTTCCGTCATAGTCTACAGCGGTTTCACCATCCCAGCCTGTATCTCCTGTATCCACATATAACTGAACATTGGTTACTGTACTTATACTTGAACTCCCTATCCCGGCATAACCACCTATGCGCCATTTCCCTGTCATATGAGCAAAGCCCTCTCCACCATGAACGACAAAGGGGGTGTTAAACTTTTTTGGATCTAGACCAAGATTAATTAGGTAATCTGTCGCAGGAAATTCATCTATACTTATATACATCGGGCTGTATCCAATGCCCCCACCAAAAAAATCGGTAACAGGATAAAGGTCAAACTGACCAAACATTGTTGATA
>CAJWMI010000115.1 GCA_913043185.1 uncultured Fidelibacterota bacterium
AATATTTATGTCCAATAGATATTTAGAGAGAGGAGTTTCATCCAAAAAAGAAGATATCCATACAGCTATTAAAAAAGAAAGTAAAGGAATATTTAATAATGCTTTCTGTAAAATAATTCCTGATATTTTATCTGAGGACCCGTCTTATTGTAATATAATGCATTCAGATGGTGCGGGGACAAAATCTGCATTAGCCTATCTTTATTGGAAAGAAACTGGAGATATAAGTGTATGGAAAGGGATAGCACAAGATGCACTTATTATGAATATAGATGATTTAATATGTGTTGGAGCAACTAATAATATTATTATGTCATCTACAATAGGGAGAAACAAACATTTAATTCCTGGAGAAATTATTTCTGAAATCATCAAAGGAAACAATGATATAATAAATATGTTGAATGAGTACAATATTAAAATATATTCAGCAGGTGGTGAGACGGCAGATGTTGGAGATATAACAAAAACTATTATTGTAGATAGCACAGTAATTGCAAGAGAAAAAAGAGAAAACATTATTGAATTTAACGCAAAAGATAATGATGTTATAGTTGGATTAGCATCATACGGGAAATCAACATATGAAAAAGAGTCTAATAGTGGTATTGGAAGCAATGGATTAACTTCAGCTAGACATGATGTTTTAAGTAATATTTATGCCGAAAAATATCCAGAAACATATAGTGAAGAGACACCAAAAGCTTTGATTTATTGCGGGAAACACCTCTTAACTGATAAATCTGAATTGTATGGGAATATTGGAAAAATGTTACTTTCTCCAACAAGGACATACTCCCCTATCATCAAAAAAATACTAGATAAAAATAGAGAAAAAATATCAGGAATTATTCACTGTACAGGTGGTGGCCAAACTAAAGTATTACATTTTTTAAAAAAGAAAAAAATAGTGAAAAACAATTTATTTGAAATACCCGAAGTTTTTAAAATAATTCACAGAGATACAAAAAGTTCACTCAGAGAAATGTATCAAGTATTTAATATGGGTCATAGAATGGAGGTTTATTGTAAAAAAGAAGTCTCTGAATCTATAATAAAAACATCAAAAGAATTCAATGTAGATGCAAAAATTATTGGATATGTTGAGGAAGCTTCAAAAAACGAACTAATAATTGACTCAGAAGAGGGTATAATTGAATACTAAAAAGCATAAACGCTTAAGCAAATATGAAACCTGCACAACACAAAAGTAAACTGGTTCAAGATTTAAAAGCCATTACTGGTGACAAATATGTCCTTACTTCTGAATGGGGCAAACAACCTTATTGTAAAGGATGGCGATATGGTTCTGGGGAGGCATTTGCGGTTGCTAAACCAGGAACATTACTCGAAATTTGGAAGATTCTTCAAATTTGTGTGGATGCAGATATTATTGTTATTATGCAAGCCGCTAACACAGGATTAACTGGTGGATCTACTCCTAATGGCAAGGATTATGATCGTCCTATTCTGATCATAAATACCATGCGTATAAATAAAATACAGATTATTAATGAGGGCAAACAAATTATAGGGTTTTCAGGAAGTACATTGTTTGGACTTGAAAACAAATTAATGTCCTATGGCAGAGAACCTCATTCGGTTATTGGTTCTTCTTGTATAGGAGCTTCAATTGTTGGAGGAATTTGCAATAACTCAGGTGGAGCATTAGTAAAAAGAGGGCCAGCTTATACAGAACTTTCTCTGTATGCACAAATTAATTGGGAAGGAAAGCTATTGCTGGTAAATGACCTAGGTATTGATCTAGGCAATACACCTGAAGAAATTTTAACCAATTTACAAACTCACAATTATAATAAAGATCAAATTCAGTTTTCTGACAAGCTTGCATCTGATAACGAATATCAAAAACGTATACGAAATGTAGATGCGAGTACCCCTGCACGTTTTAATGCAGACGGTCGACGTTTACATGGAGCGTCAGGTTGTGCTGGTAAAATTGCTGTTTTTGCAGTACGATTAGACACTTATCCCAAACCAAAAAATCATCAGGTATTCTATGTTGGCACCAATAACTCAGATGTGTTTGGTAAAATCCGTCGAGATATTTTATCTCATTTTAAATATCTTCCAATCTCTGGTGAATATTTACATAGAGACTGTTACGATGCTACTAAAAAATATTGTAAGGATACTTTTGTAATTATTGAAAAAATGGGGACCAGGTTTATTCCAAAGTTATTTGAATTCAAGCGAAAAGTAGATCTCTTAGCTGATAAGTTCAAATTTTTTCCTAATAAGTTCTCAGATAGATTGATGCAGTTTATAAGTAATTTTTGGCCTAATCATCTTCCAAGCCGAATAGAGCAATACCGAGATCAGTATGAGCATCACTGGATTATTGAGATGTCTGATGAGGGGATAGATGAAGCAAAAGAACACTTTAAGAAATTCTTTATAGAAAATGAAGGGGGCTTTTTTGAATGTACTAAAAAAGAAGGTGAAAAAGCACTCTTGCATCGATTTGTGGCAGCAGGTGCAATAGGTCGCTATCACGCCATACATGAAGAAAAGTTGGGGGAAATGATATCCCTAGACATTGCTTTTCCTCGTAATGAAAAAGACTGGTTTGAAAAATTACCACCAGAGATTGATGATTTATTAGAGATTAAACATTATTATGGTCATTTATTTTGCCATGTATTACATCAAAACTACATAGTTAAAAAAGGCGTAGATGCTAGAAAATTAAAACGAAAGTTATTAAAAATGTTTGATAATAGAGGCGCAGAATATCCAGCAGAACATAATGTGGGTCACGAATATTTTGCTAAACCATCTTTATCAAACTTTTATAAGAAATTAGATCCAACTAATGGGT
>CAJWMI010000116.1 GCA_913043185.1 uncultured Fidelibacterota bacterium
TTGGCCTTCTAATAGATAATTTGACCGTTAGCATGATGATCGTGGTTAACTTTGTATCTCTCATGGTGCATATCTACACCATTGGCTATATGGATAAAGACCCTGGTTATCATCGCTTCTTTTGCTATATCTCTTTATTTACTTTTGCCATGCTCTCATTGGTTATGTCTAATAATTTCCTTCAACTTTTCTTCGGTTGGGAGGCAGTAGGTGTAATGTCTTATCTTTTAATTGGGTTTTGGTACACAAAAGAATCTGCGATCAAAGCAAATTATAAAGCGTTCATAATTAATAGAATTGGCGATATGTTCCTTATCCTAGGAATTGCTTTGCTGTTTTCAATTTTTGAAACATTAGATTATGAACATATCTTTAATAATGCCGAATCAATAACTTCTAATACCGTCGTCTTCACATCCTCTTTTGAAATATCGAGCCTAACCTTAGCTTGTTTACTTCTTTTTGGAGGTGCAATGGGTAAGTCGGCACAGATGCCATTACACGTATGGCTCCCAGATTCAATGGAAGGACCAACTCCGATTTCAGCATTAATCCATGCTGCTACCATGGTAACCGCAGGTGTTTTTATGTTGGCTAGAATGTCCCCACTATTCGAGTTATCAACAAGTGCTTTGTCCTTCGTTTTGATCATCGGTTCAATCACCGCTATCTCCACCGGGTTACTTGGTCTTGTCCAATATGACATTAAACGAGTTATCGCTTATTCAACATTGTCCCAATTAGGCTATATGGTTGTCGCTGCTGGAGTTTCTGCTTATTCAGCAAGTTTATTTCACCTTATGACTCATGCCTTTTTCAAAGCCTTACTCTTCCTCGCAGCAGGGTCTGTTATTGTTGCTTTGCACCATCAACAAGATATTAGGAAGATGGGTGGATTGAGATCAAAACTACCCACCACCTATATTACTTCGCTTATTGGTTCTCTCGCATTAATTGGTTTTCCAGGTTTTTCAGGATTCTTTTCTAAAGATGCTTTAATCGAGGCAGTTTCTCATTCCTCTGTCTATGCTTCTGATTTTGCATACTACTGCGTACTTATTGGGGTTCTTATAACTTCTTTATACACATTTAGACTCTTTTTCTTGGTGTTTCATGGACGACTCAAAGATGAGAATGTAAGCGTAAAAGAACCACAGTTATCAATATTATTTCCCTTGATTTTGTTAGCTATTCCCTCAATGTTCATAGGGTGGCCAACAATAGGGCCATTGGTTTTTGATGACTTCTTTGCAAATTCAATTATACAACCATCTTCAAATGATATTTTTGGCTATCAATTTACAGATTCGTATCATTTTTTAACCCATTCACTATCAGGGCCTGTTGTCTATATTGCAATTTTTGGAATCCTTGTTTCCTATCTCCTCTATGTAATAAAAAAAGATATTCCAGAAAAATTGTCTCAAACCTTTAATCCCTTTTATAAAGTTCTAATTAACAAATACTATTTTGACCATCTCTACGAAAATATCTTTGCAAGATTATTTAATAATTTAAGCAACTCTTTATGGAACAACGGGGATATTAAAATCATCGATAATTTTATCGTCAACGGAACGGCTCATAGGGTAGGGCGTTTTTCTAGCAGAGTAAGAGAGCTTCAGTCTGGGTATATATATCATTATGCATTGATGATGGTGTTAGGTTTGGCCTTGTTTTTAGCTTGGGTTGTATTTAAGTCATTAGGTTTAGTTATATGATTATTGATCAACTAATTTGGGTTCCAATATTGACTGGCTTAATTGTACTAGTATTGGGCGAGAAGAGATCAAATTTATCGTACTCATTGTCATTAGTTATTTCATCAGCCTTATTTTTCTTATCTGTTTACATGTATTTACTTTTTGATAACACATTAGCCTCCTATCAGTTTGAGCTTAAAGTGCCATGGATTGATCGTTTTAATATAAATTATCACCTCGGTATAGATGGAATATCTTTGCCCCTCATCATGCTAACTACTTTTTTAAGCCCAATCGTCATCTTTACGGCAAAAACATCCCCTAAAAATAAAATGCATCAATACATTGCCTCATTTCTGATACTAGAAGGGATGATGATTGGAGTCTTCTCTTCTCTGGATGCATTCCTCTTTTATGTGTTTTGGGAGGCAATGCTGATTCCTATGTTTCTTATCATAGGAATCTGGGGTGGAAAAAATAGAATCTATGCCACCATAAAATTCTTTCTATATACCTTTCTAGGTTCTGTATTCATGTTGATTGCTATTATCTATCTGTATATGAAAACTGGCAGCTATCTAATCTCTGATTTTTATGAGGTTTCTCTATCCTTAAATCAGCAAATCCTTATCTTCCTTGCCTTTCTTTTTGCCTTTGCAGTCAAGATCCCTATGTGGCCAGTCCACACCTGGTTACCAGATGCTCATGTTGAAGCACCTACTGGGGGTTCAGTAATCTTAGCTGCTATCTTATTAAAAATGGGTGGTTATGGGTTTTTAAGATTTAGCTTACCTATTACTCCAGATGCTTCACTTTTTTTGGCTCCAATTATGATTGTTCTATCCTTGATTGCGATTATATACATCGGTCTTGTAGCGCTCGCTCAAACGGACATGAAAAAACTTATTGCATATTCATCAATATCCCATATGGGTTTTGTAACATTGGGCTGCTTTGTGTTCTTTATTCAAACAGGCGCTATAGAACTTGATACGATAAACTTGGCTATCAGTGGCGCCATGATCCAAATGATTTCTCACGGACTAATATCCGCTGCCTTATTTCTGTCAATAGGGGTTATGTACGATCGACTGCACACTAGAAATATAGAAGACTATGGCGGCATAGTCA
>CAJWMI010000117.1 GCA_913043185.1 uncultured Fidelibacterota bacterium
GCGAATGATTTTATTGAGGCGGTAGTTCAAGAAGCAAAAAACGTTCGTCTAGGTGATCCAATGAATGGAAAAACAGACATGGGGCCAATGTCCTCAAAGGCTGCGCTTACAAAAGTAGAGGAAAAAGTAATGCGTGCAAAAAATGAGGGAGCTCGTTTATTAACGGGTGGATTAAGACCGGATAATTTTGATAAAGGTTATTTTTATCAGCCAACTGTTTTTGATAATATCGAGAGCCATATGGAGATGATGAACGTTGAAACTTTTGGTCCAATTATCCCAATTCAGAAAGTCAAAAACCTTGAAGAAGCGATAGCTCTGGCTAATGATTCTCAATATGGTCTTGGCTGTAATATTTATACAAATGATATGGAAAAGGCATTGACTGCTGCTGAAGATATAAAAGCGGGAAGTTTTTGGATAAATGACCCACTCACTGATAATGAGGCTGCTCCATTTGGAGGAATGAAAATGTCAGGAGGTGGAAGAGAGCTCGGGATAGAGGGCTTGGATGAATTCCGTGAGCCCAAGCATATCCTTATTGATTATAAAATCAGAGACAAGGACTATTGGTTCCCATATGATTTAGATGAAGGAAGAAAAACTTAGTTTTTCCTTTAATGGCTGTAAAAATAAAAACATCAATCCCCGGGCCTAAATCTTTATTACTTGCACAGAGAAGGTCTAGCAGTGTGGCTAAAGGTCATGGTACCGTCTGCAATGTGTATATTGAAAAAGCAGAGGGGTCTTTATTAGAAGATGTAGATGGTAATATATTTATTGATTTTGCAGGAGGGATAGGGACTATGAATGTGGGACATAGTCATCCTGAAATATTGAAAAGAATAAAAAGTCAATTAGACAAATACTCGCATACGTGTTTTTCAGTCGCACCTTACGAGAGTTATATTGAACTAGCGGAAAGATTATCAGAATTGGTTCCAATATCTGGTGCCCCTAAGGCTGCCTTTTTTAATTCTGGTGCTGAGGCTGTAGAAAATGCTATCAAGATTTCCAGATCTTTTTCAAAAAGAACTGGGGTATTGGTCTTTTCTGAGGCCTATCACGGGAGAACGCTTATGACAATGACAATGACCTATAAGGATGATCCATACAAAAAAGGTTTTGGTCCTTTCTCACCAGAGGTTTACCGTTTACCGTATCCCTCAAAGAAAAATAAAATTAATTTCGAAGATCTTGATTTTGATCCAAAAAGCATAGCTTGTGCGGTCATTGAGCCTGTTTTGGGTGAGGGAGGTTTCATCCCAGCTTCAAAAAAAGGGATGAAATCAGTCGAGCAATTTTGCAAACAGAATGGAATTCTTCTTGTTGTTGATGAGGTTCAAACTGGCTACGGAAGAACGGGTAGTTTTTTGGCAATAGAACAGTTTGATATTGAGCCTGATATTATTACAGTTGCTAAGTCGATTGCCGGTGGTATTCCTTTGAGTGGCGTCATTGGGAAAGCTGAAATTATGGACTCTGTTCATATCGGGGGGATAGGTGGTACATATAGTGGAAATCCTCTTGCTTGTGAGGCTGCTCTTGCTGTATTGGATATAATGTCCTCTGAAAAATTACCAGAAAATGCGAATAAAATTGGAAAGGTCTTTCGTACTAAAATAGATAGTGTAGTTCATAATGCTCCCTGGATCAAAGAAGTGAGAGGGTTAGGTGCTATGATGGCAATAGAAATTTGTGATCCAGTTACAGGGGAGCCTGATAAAGATAGAACCAATCGAATACATAAGTATGCTCTTGAGCATGGACTTGTGATGATTACCGCAGGTACCTATGGTAATGTTATACGCACGTTAATGCCTTTAAATATTGATAGATCCACCTTAGAAGAAGGTTTAGAAATTTTGTGCGATTGCCTTATGGCTTGAAAAAATTAATAGGTCTCAAACCACTTAGGGTCGAGATCAGGCCATTCATCATTCTCTGCCTGTTCAGCTTTTTCTGGCCAATTATTTTTCCCACTCCAGCGGCTAATAATCATTTTATAGACTGATGTTTGTTTCAGTTCATTATCAGTAATGGGGCGATAATCTTTTCCTGATTTCATTTTACCAAAGTATTTTTTTAATAAACCATTCAATATTTTTCTTTTTTCATCAAGGTCGTTTATCACGTGAAGTGTCCCAAATGCCATAACACTTTTGTATTGGATACTTTTTTCTAATGGAATATTAGATGGTAAAAGTCTCCCAGATTCAAAGCAAGTAAAACAAGCCTCTGGGTAATTTTCAGCGTTATATCTAATTCGACCGTATGCATTTGAGTGGAAATATATTTCATGGTTTTCTTTTGAATACCAAAATGTTGTGGGGATTACAAAAGGTTGATCTTTATCTCTTGTCGCTACATGTCCAACCATTGTGGTATCTACCAATTTAACTACCTGATCGTCACTCATGGTGAACTCATCAAGCCTTGATTGATTCATTGGTTTTTTATTCGGATCATAGGCCATTAATGAATATAAAATCATATTGGTTAATATTGAATAGTTGATTAAATAACGATCAAATAGAAAATATTAGCGAATTTTGAGAAAATAATTTTTTCTTGTATGCTATACTTCTTGGTCTTTAATATTAGAAAGTAGAGGAAATCCACATACCTTTCTAATACCTATCATAAAGATCGATGTATCTGGATCTAATCAAAACATAAACACAAGAAGGAGTAGACTATGAAAAAAGTAGTTCTATTGTTAACAGGTCTGTTAATAACATCCTCTTTATTTGCTCAGTCTATATCGGGTACTGTTACAGATAGTGACGGAAACCCATTAGC
>CAJWMI010000118.1 GCA_913043185.1 uncultured Fidelibacterota bacterium
ATTATACTGTATCTTTTAACTATGAACAAAGATTGGCAGAATATGATATAAAAGGATCTATTGCTCATTCGAGAATGCTTGCTAAGCAAAATATTATTGATGATTCTGACAATGAAAAAATTATTAAAGGATTAAATAATGTTTTAAGTGAAATCCAATCAGGTAAATTTAAATGGAATAAAGATCTTGAAGATATTCATATGAATATTGAATTTAGATTAACTGAATTAATAGGGGATACCGGAGCTAAATTACATACAGCAAGATCTAGAAATGATCAAATTTCATTGGATATGAGAATGTATGTAAAAGATTTAAATAAGCAGGCTATAAACTTATTGATTAGATTAACTAATACTTTGCTTAAACTTGCAGATGAAAATATCACTTTAATTTTACCGGGATACACTCATTTACAAAGAGCACAACCTATATTGTTATCTCATCATTTACTAGCATATTCAGAAATGTTTTATAGAGATATTGATAGATTTCATCATTCATTTGAAAGAGCAGATGTTATGCCGTTGGGAAGTGGTGCTTTAGCTGGACTTCCATACAATTTAGATAGAGACTTTGTTGCCAAACAATTAGATTTTTCAAAAATATCAAATAATAGTATTGACGCAGTCTCTGATAGAGATTTTATTTTAGATTATAATTATTCGGCTTCTGTCGCCATGATGCATATTTCTAGATTATGTGAAGAATTAATTATATGGTCAACTGAAGAATTTGGATTTATTACATTATCTAAAGAATTTACTACATGGAGTAGTATAATGCCTCAAAAAAGGAATCCTGATTTTGCTGAATTAGCTAGAGGTAAAACTGGCAGGGTATACGGAAATCTTTTTGCGTTATTTACCATATTAAAAGGATTGCCGTTAGCTTATAACAGAGACATGCAAGAAGATAAAGAAGGCTTTTTTGATACTGCTGATACAATAAATTCAACTTTGGATATATTAGAATCTATGCTTGATTCTACTCAATTTAATGAACAAAACATGCTTGATGCTGTAAATAATAGTTATATATTGGCTACTGATATTGCAGATTATCTTGTGTCTAAATCTGTACCATTTAGAAAAGCTCATGAAATAGTATCTAAAATGACAGATTATTGCTTAGAAAATAATAGATATTTTCACCAATTAACTATTGATGAATTTAAAAAATATTCTTCAGATTTTGAAATTGATATCTTTGAAATAAATCCTATTAATTCAATAAATAACAGAAATACAGCAGGTGGTACATCTGAATCACAGGTTAAAAAAAGTATTGTAGATATTAAATCCAGAATTGAATCATTTGTAAAAAAATATGCTTAAAATAGCCCCTTCAATTTTAGCTGCAAATCCTTTGAAATTACAAAGAGACTGCCTTGATGCTGAGAAATATGGTGCATATAGAATTTCAGTAGATGTAATGGATGGACACTTTGTTCCTGATATAACTTTTGGACATAATATTGTTGCTTATTTAAATACTATATTGAACATTGATATAGAAGTACATCTTATGGTAGAGAATCCCGCATCACAATTAGAGTCATTCTTAAATGCAGGAGCAGATGTTTTAACTTTTCATATAGAAACTTCAAGCGAGGTAAATCAATTAATAGATTATATTCAATCAAATGAAAAGAAAGCAGGAATTGCAATTAACCCTGATACTAATATTGAAAACGTGGAAAAATATTTGGAACATATTGATGAATTAACTGTAATGACTGTGGTTCCTGGAAAAGGAGGACAATCTTTAATTGTAGATTGTTTAGAAAAAGTTAGACAATTGAACAAAATTAAAGAAAAAAATAATTTAGAGTTTGATATACAGGTTGATGGTGGTGTGAAAAAAGACAATATTAAATTAGTTTACGACGCGGGTGCAGATATAGCTGTCGCAGGAACTGCAATTTTTAATACTGAAAATACTATTCAAAATAATCTTCAAGAACTTATGGATGCACTGAGGTAATAAATATTATGTTAATTTTGGGCATAGAATCTTCCTGTGATGATACTGGTGTAGCTTTGGTTCATGATGGTAAAAGTATAATACATAATACTTTAATCTCTCAAACCGAAATTCATTCTACTTTTGGTGGAATTGTTCCTGAAGTTGCAGCAAGGCAACATATTATTGCATTAGGGAATATTATAAAAGAATATAAAGATTTAAATTTATTAGATAATATCGACGGGGTAGCAGTTACTAAAGGACCAGGGTTAGCAGGTTCACTATTAGTTGGAGTAAATTATGCTAAGGCTCTATCTTACGCACTAGATGTACCTGTCCGGGGTATTAATCATTTATCTGGGCACATTCATGCAGCATGGATAGATCGAATTGATAAAATACAGTTTCCTGCAATAGCTCTTTTAGTTTCAGGAGGTCATTCTGAGTTGAGTTTGCTAAATTCACATAACGATAGAATACTTTTAGGTCAAACAAGAGATGATGCAGTTGGAGAAGTATTTGATAAAGTTGCAAGAGCTATGGGCTTAGGTTATCCGGGAGGCCCAATTATAGATAGGTTAGCTAAAAATTCTAAAAATAATGATAGGAAATTACCAATTACAAATATAGCGGATAGTTTAGATTATAGTTTTAGTGGCTTGAAAACAGCAGCAATAAAATATATTGATTCGCAAAGAGATGAAGATGGGAAATTATCGGATGAAATGATATCAGATATTTCTTATGATTTTCAGGATTGTGCTGTTGAGCAACTTTTAATTAAATTGAAAATGGCTGTTAATTTGTATAATCCTAAAAATATAA
>CAJWMI010000119.1 GCA_913043185.1 uncultured Fidelibacterota bacterium
AAATAATTTTAATCATCAAAAAAGATATTGCACACCAAAATTAATTTTCCCCTTACCTAATTCAATATTATTATTTATTACAGGAATGGCATAGTCTAACCTTACTGGGCCCAACGGTGTAGATAAAGTCACACCGATTCCTGTATCCCAACCTAATTGACTTTTAATAAAGTTCTCATAATTATCTGATAAGATACCACCATCATAAAAAATATTGATTCCCATGCGTTGATTTAATTTTATGCGACATTCTATATTTGTCAAAAATCTGAATGTTCCACCAATAGGAATGCTGCCAAGGCTGTCCATTGTTTTATATTTCAGAATTTCCCAACCTCGCATATTTGAGCTACCTCCTAAATAAAATTTTTCATAACTGTAATCAATGTCTGATTGCTCCCATGACCACAGCCTTCCTAGTTTAACACGAATTGCGATAACAGATTTCTTTGTTATTGGATAATATGTATTGAAAGAAAAATCTATCTTCCGATAATCTCTCTCTCCTCCTAAAAAATATCCAGTAGATTTGAAATAAATATCAAACAAATACCCTTTTTTAGGAAATAAGGGGTCATCCTTTTTATCAAGATGGAATCTAAAAGACATTGAGCGCTGTTGTAAATTTTTTACTGATGATGTATTCTGTATTTTCTCTAAGCTTTCACTTATTGTTAAACTATTATGATCAATATTATTATCGCTAAAGTTTTCCCATACAGTAACATTCTGTAGATAAGATCTCTCATCAATCATAATGCTTTGAGACATCTCAAGACCATAACGTTCTACCTGATCAATAGTTTCCTGATCATAATTAATTAAGGTTTCGTAGAAACTACTTATTTTTGTTGGCCAACGAATACCTAAAATCCAATTAGTATCAAAACCAATATCATATCTTAACCTCGGCAAATTAAAATTGGTTTCCCATGGAAAACCTATCAGAAATTTTGTTGAAAAATTTGAATTTGTTTTAAATATAGACCTGTTCTTCCACTCAATAAAGCCACCTATTGCTGGCAAGGGATCAAGCCCTTCATAGAATTCTATTGGCTCATACCCTCCAACAGATAACCATTCTCGCTGTTTATATTTATTCAAGGATATAATCATGTTAACTAAGGAGTCAGAGTCTGACACTTTTACCGGCATAAGATTAACCATAGAATAAATTCCTGTTTCTCGGAGTCTGCGTTTAGATTTTTCTATGGTTTCTGGATCATAATGATTTCCAGGGCTGTATAAAAGCTCTCTAAAAACTAGAGCGCTATCTATTATATCAACACCTTCTATAAAAGTTTTATTTATATATACGTCTGGTCCTTCATTAATTTTGATAACTACGTCTACTGAGTCACTAATAATTGGTTCTATTTCAATTGTAGAAAATAATTTTGAAAAATATTCAAGCTCCCTCTGTAATTCTGTAACTCTTTCATTTAATAATACACTGTTAAATGGGGCAAATTCGTAAAGGCTTAGAATATTCTGTATTATATCATCTGAAATATTTTTGTTGCCAGATATATGTACCTTAGAAACTAAGAATTGTTTACCCTCGTCTATCTTAAAATGTATATCTGCAGCATTATCGTTTATCTCATAAGACTCTTTAACATTTACTAATAAAAAACCTTTTGAAATAAAATAATTTTTTAGTGTAAACGAATCCATCTTTAATAATCGACCATTGAAAATCGTACCTTTAAACGTAAAAGAAAAATTCGATGGTCTTTGCCTGAGTAGTGGCATTAATTCTTTTTTTGCAATGGATTCATTCCCAGAAATTGTAACAGAATTTATTTTTATTGGTAGTTCCTGACTAAATATTGAAAAAAAAATGAACTGATAGCATGAGATAGCTATAAAAAAGTATTTTATCACTTATACTATTCTTAGTCTAGTATGCGTATCGATATCGATACTTAAGATGCAGATTGCCTTTATCATCCATATTCCCAACCAATGATAAGTTACGATTTAATTTATACTCTACACCAATCTGTAATTGATCTGGATTTGTTAATGAAAAGGATTTTTTATAAGATAGGTTTGCATACGTTTTACTACCAAATTTCTTTTTTGCAGAAATTTTAAAATCTTCAAGATCATTACGTTCACTCTCAGACATATTTTGGCCACTTATAAAACTCGCAGTACCTGATATATCTATCTCATCTGGCCTCAGCATTTTAAGGGATGACATTTCCTCTAAATTCTTCTCAAGTTGAGTTTCTAATAATGATCCGAGTAGTGAATTTGCTTGAACACCAAATCCTGTTGAAGACATTTCCTGGTCTTCAAACCGAGTCCCAAAAGTTAAAAGTTCTATAATATCACTTTCCGAGAAACCACTGCCAGACTCTAATATCAGGTCTGCGTCATCTAAATCACCTGTAATTCTTAATCTTATCTCCTCATCAGCTATATTGGTTGATGCAGTTAAGTCCATATTAGGATTAATACCATTATTGTCAAAGGTCACATACCCATTCAATCCTGTGAAATTATCTTTAAATGATAATATTGATCCGTCCTCTACATAAACCTCGCCACCAATATTCCAAAACTGATTCCCAATTTTTGATAAACTTATTTCACCAACCATACTTGCATCAACCTGTGAATTTTGGAATTTACCTTCATCCTTTATGGGGATATTTAAACTATAGGACATAACTATTCCATCGTCTGATGTCAGCATAGAACCAATATCTTCCGAAATAAATTCATGAAAT
>CAJWMI010000120.1 GCA_913043185.1 uncultured Fidelibacterota bacterium
AATATTTGTCCGTTCCGGCCGTTTCTTGTTGGCATAACACAGTCAAACATATCTACACCCCTGCAAACAGCTTTCACAATATCTGTGGGCTTGCCAACTCCCATAAGATATCTCGGCTGATCTTTTGGAAGTAAGCCATCACAATATTCAATAGTATCAAACATTGCATTTTTTTCTTCACCCACAGCGAGCCCCCCTATTGCAATACCGCAGTCCGCATATCCAGCTAACGCTTCAATACTTATTTGTCTTAGTTTATGGTTGACGCCTCCTTGGATGATCGGAAACAAGGTTTGGCTATAGTTATATAGACTGGGATGGTCTATTAAATAATCCTTGCATCGTTTAAACCATCTGGTCGTGCGTTCCACCGCCTCACTAATCTCTTTATGACCAGCGCTTGCCGGAGGACACTGGTCAAATGCCATAATAATATCAGAACCCAGCGAGCGCTGTATTCCCATAGATATTTCTGGCGTAAGACTATGGTAGCTACCATCTAGGTGAGACTGAAACTCTACACCACTATCATTGATCTTATTCAGTCTAGCTAAAGAAAATACCTGAAAGCCGCCACTATCAGTCAGCATAGGACGTGACCAGTTTGAAAATTTATGAAGCCCACCTGCTTTATTAATAATCTCTGTCCCAGGCCTCAAATATAAGTGATATGTGTTCCCAAGTATAATTTCAGAACCAAGACCCTCAAGCTCATGAGGAGAAAATGTTTTGACCGCGCCGATCGTACCAACCGGCATAAAAACAGGCGTATCAATTATGCCATGGTCTGTGTCAATAGTTCCCGTTCTTGCAGAATTATTATTGTCAGATTTGTTTATTGAAAATTTCAAAATAAGATATCAAACGTTTGTCTGACAGAGGTAACAGGATAAATTTTCAATTTAGATTTATTTGTCTTTTCATTCATGCTTGCACTAGGGACAATCGCACCGCTAAAACCAAGTGCCTTTACCTCTGCAAGCCTGTGTCCAAGGCGGCTGATTGATCTAACCTCTCCCGCTAGCCCAATTTCTCCGATAAACACAATATTTTCATCAATCGGTTTATCCATAAAGCTAGAGGCGATCGCGCATAAAATAGATAAATCAGCGGCTGGGTCATCAACTTTCAACCCGCCTACAAGATTGATAAACACATCTTTCATTCCCATGATCAGCTCCATTCTTTTTTCCAAAACTGCCAAAAGCATGGCCAATCTTCTAAAATCAAACCCATTTACATTTCTCTGAGGTGTGCCAAAATTTGCTGTGGAGACAAGGGCCTGAACCTCGATCAGTATTGGACGAGTTCCTTCTAAAGAAGGATAGATACATGTTCCGGGGATATTTTTACTTCTTTCAGACAGGAACATTTCTGATGGATTAGTTACCTCGTTCAACCCATCTTCATCCATGTGAAAAATGCCCACCTCGTTCGTGGCACCAAAACGGTTTTTTGCTGACCTTAAAATACGATGTTCATAGCGGTCATCACCCTCAAGATAGAGCACTGTGTCAACCATATGCTCTAGCATTTTAGGGCCTGCAATAGTTCCTTCTTTTGTAACATGGCCAACTATAATAATGATAACATTGTTTTGTTTACTTATTTCTAAAAATTTTTGCCCACAGTCTCTTATTTGACTAGGAGATCCAGGAAGTGAATCAAGATCAGAATTAAGAATAGTTTGAATGGAGTCAATAACAACTAGAGTTGGAGAAATTCTATTGATATGGGTTAGTATCCCATTTAAATCATTTTCACTTGATAAGTGTAAATTGTTCGACTCAACATTAATTCTTTTTGCTCTAATTGCAACCTGCTCCTCACTCTCTTCGGCAGAAACATAGAGCACAGCCTGATTGATGCCTGAGCATATATGTAAGGCGAGCGTAGATTTGCCGACACCTGGGCTGCCACCAAGTAGTAATAATGAGCCAGGCAATAAACCACCGCCTAATACTCGATCAGCCTCGACTATTCCCGTTGTCAGTCTTTCTCCGGGTTCTGCTTCTAAAATATCATTCAGTGGTTTATAATCACGATATTCAGTCTTAGAATTTTTCTTTTTACCAAGAACCTTAAACTCAGAGAGCGTACCCCATTCTTTGCAACTAGGACACTGACCGTTCCACTTTGGGAAATCATCCCCACACGCTGAGCATAAAAAGTTTACTTTGTTTTTTTTATTAGCCATAAAAGCAGGTGAAATTGCCCTCTATGGCGGATGGAATCAAGGCAGATATTTACTACCAGTCAGGGCCTAAAGATAGATACCACTGTGGCTTTGAATATCCACTTGGATTTTTGTCCCAGGCAGATTCAATGCGCAATAAAAAATAGCCTAGATTTATTTTTACGCCTATGCCTGATGTAACTACCCAAGGAGAGAAATTTCCTGAATTATTCGGTCCATATTTATCTGGCCAAATATTAGATGAAAACTCGCTATGATTATCCCAGGCCGCTCCAACATCCATAAACGCATGCCCTCTTATATTCCCTAGTACCAACTTCAGTGGGAAACCAAGAGCAAGATAATTAATAAAAGGAAACCTGATCTCAAAATTAAAAAGGGCAGCATTTG
>CAJWMI010000121.1 GCA_913043185.1 uncultured Fidelibacterota bacterium
ATTATAACGTTTTCAATCAAATGAGTAATATCTCAAACAATGAAAGAGAATCAATGCATGGCCTATGGTCATCGAGATTAACTTTTATTCTTGCTGTTACAGGGTCTGCAATTGGCTTAGGAAACATCTGGAAATTCCCTTATGTGGCTGGCGCTAATGGAGGAGGAGCATTTGTCCTAGTCTATTTAATATGTATTTTAGTTATCGGTTTTCCAATTATGGTTTCTGAAATTCTTATAGGACGTAAAGGCCGTAGGAACCCGATTACATCAATGCAACTTCTCGGTACAGAGGAAACAGGGAGTCAATCATGGAAGGTTGTTGGCTTTATCGGTTTATTTGCTGGTTTTCTTATATTGTCTTATTACAGCGTTATTGCTGGTTGGACTCTCCATTATTTCACACTTTCACTAACAGGTGATTTTACTGAACTTAATACAGAGAAGGTAAATCTTTTATTTTCTGAACTAACAAGTTCTATATCAACACAGGCGATTTTCCATACCTTGTTTATGGTTATGACCATAATAATCATAGCAAGAGGTATAAAAAATGGATTAGAAAAAGCTGTAAAATTCATGATGCCAGCACTCTTATTCATTATGGTTATTTTGTTGATTTACTCAATCACCCAGGGTGACTTTGCAAAAGGGGTTGATTTCTTACTCAAGCCTGATTTTTCTAAAATTACTGCTGAAAGTATTCTTGCTGCAATGGGGCAAGCCTTCTTTACACTCAGTCTGGGTATGGGCTGTATTGTAATGTACGGAGCTTATTTGCCTAAAAACGAGTCTATAGTTAAAACTTCATTAACTATTATTTTTTGCGATACGCTAATTGCCCTATTAGCAGGGTTGGTTATCTTTCCTATTGTTTTTGATAATAACCTCGCTCCTACAGACGGTCCAGGTTTAATCTTTCTAACACTTCCTTTAGCTTTTTCAGATATCACAGGAGGTATTTTATTTGGATCGCTGTTCTTTATTTTACTAGGTTTTGCTGCTATTACTTCAGCAATTAGTTTACTCGAGCCATCTGTTGCCTGGATGATTGAAACTCAAAAAATCAAACGAACTACATCGGCAATAATAATCGGATCAGTGATCTGGCTTCTCGGATTTTTAACAATTTTGTCATTTAATGATTTGTCAGACTTTACATTTTGGAAAGGAACTATATTTGATAATTTTGACTATTTAGCCAGTAATATCCTATTGCCAATCAGTGGACTCCTATTTACTATCTTTGCAAGTTGGTTTATGACGAAATCAAGCAGTCGATTAGAATTATCGGATGTTTCTCCAACAACATATGCGATATGGAAATTCCTAGCTCGAGTGGTTGCACCAATAGGGGTCATAATTATTTTTCTTAATGCCATAAATATTGTTTAGTTTTGAGCACTTTCAAACGATCATTCCTTATACATAAGCCTGTGGACCAAGTGTATAGAACATTATCAGATGTCGAAGAATATGAGACTTTTATTCCTTATTGCATTGAGTCCAAGATCATTGATGAACAAAGTGATTATTCATTAGTCACTTTAAATCTAGAGTTCTTTGGTATCCAGACATCATTCACCACCAAGAATGTAGTCAAACTAAATAAATCTATTGAAATGGAATTAATAGATGGTCCTTTTGAGAAATTTAGATCAAGCTGGAGATTAGAGGAGGTCGATAAGCAAACAACAAATCTTAGTTTTGAGATGAGTTATCAGATAAAAAATAAAATTCTAGAAATCGCATTTAATAAAAATCTTAAGGGAGTTAGTGAGTCAATCGTAGAAGCTTTTAAATCAAGATTGAACTAACCAGTTGGTTTGGAAATAACATCCTTTTCAATTCTTACTACCCTGTCATTTTCGAAAAAGATAACTAACCAATACTTTTGAGTGTTTTCATCTGATTCTGGACCCATTCTAGTTTTATAATAATAGATGTAATCCCATCGATTCTGCTCATAGGGACTACCAATAACCGGCCCACCCAGCAAATATTTAATTTGACTCTTGGTCATATCAATCTGAACACGATCAATGTTTTCTATATTGAGTAGATTACCTTGTTGTAGATCAGGTCGGTAAACACACCCAGTGATAGTAATAATAAATACTAGAACTATAATTAGCTTAAATTTATTAATCATTTCTATTGTCAACTCCCCATAAAAGTTTAGATTTCAGATTATCGAAATAATCATAATTCTCTGGATGCAATAATGAAACTGTCTTCTCTGCTTTTTTTATCAAAAGCTCTTGCCCCGGTTTAAGTTCAGACATTGTGTCTCCATCTATATCAATGCCTGCCATATCGGTTTGATTGTCACATAATCGAAGAATAATTTCTGATGATGATGGAAGAACCATAGGCCTATCATTGAGAGTATGAGGCGCTATAGGAACTAATAGGAAGGCTTCTACATCAGGTTTCATTATCGGAC
>CAJWMI010000122.1 GCA_913043185.1 uncultured Fidelibacterota bacterium
CAATTGATGCTTTAATGTTTTTTGAATCAATATATTTCAATGTTTCTAAGATCTTTGTAAATGCTCCTTTTCCATAAAAATCATCAGCATTAATTATTGCAAATGTTTCATCAATTACATTTTCACAACATAACACAGCATGACCAGTTCCCCACGGTTTAATTCTATTTTTTGGAAATTTTTTTTCTCCAAGTCCATAACAAGGATCTTGGATTACTATTTCAAGTGATACGCTACTAATTTTACTGAAGATTTTTTTGTATTTTTTTTCAAAGTAATCTTGTAGTTTAGGTGATGATAAAATTACAATCTTATTGAACCCTGCACTTATAGCATCATAAATTGAGTAGTCTAATATAGACTCATTGTTAGGGCCAAAGCTATCAACTTGCTTTAGGCCACCGTATCTACTTCCCATACCTCCTGCCATAATGAGAAGTGAATAACTCATATATTATTGTTTAGACATTGTGAAATTACCTCTAACAGTACTATTCCAACCACCACCTTGAGTAAAGAACTCACCTTGTAGAAAATAAGGATCGGATCTGAATCTAGCCTCATGGAATTTTGTTCCAGGTCTCCATCTTACATATGGCCATCTGTTACAAGGATTGTTCCAGTTTGATCCATTTCCAGTACAACCAGTATATTCACCGCCATCAACCTCATATTCAGTCTCCATAAATTCAACCCAGCCATATTTATCAATAGTACCTGAAACAACAAAAGTTGTATTTGCCTCATCAAATGCATTTATTGCCTGAAAGAAACATTCATTAGATGAGATTACTGACATAGTAATATTATGAGTTTCTCCATATGCAGAAGAACTGGTATAATCTACTCTTCCTTTCCAAGTCCCTATCATTTCTTTAGCTGCACTAGCACAATCAATTGTATCTTCCGGCTCTCTACATCTGTAAGTACTACTTGCTAGAAATATAAATAAAAATGTAGTTAATAATTTCACTATACAAAACTAATAAACTTAAAAAAATATTCAAGAGTCTAGCATGTTTTTTAATAAGAGCTTTATATTGATGGTTTTTAATAATCGGATAATATTTATTGGTTATATTTATTTAATATGCAGATTTCAACCTTAGACTGGATAATTATCTTTTCATTTTTTGGCTTGTTCATAGCTGTAGGTTTATATTACGCAAAAAAGTCGGGAAAAAATTCTAAAGAATATTTCTTGTCAGGCAGGAATATGCCTTGGTGGTTAGTTGGTATCTCGATGGTAGCAACGACTTTTTCTGCTGATACCCCCAATTTAGTTACGAATATTGTAAGAGAATCTGGTGTTTCTGGAAATTGGGTTTGGTGGGCTTTCTTATTAACTGGTATGATGACTGTATTTTTCTACGCAAAACTGTGGAGAAGGTCAGAAGTACTTACAGATTTAGAATTTTATGAGTTAAGATACAGCGGTAAAGAATCTGTGTTTCTTAGAGCTTTTCGGGCTCTATATCTTGGTGTGTTTTTTAATGTTATGATAATGGCTACAGTTTGTCTTGCTGGAATAAAAATTGGTGGTATATTATTGGGTCTTTCTCCATTTGAGTGTGTGTTTTATTCCTCACTTATAACTGTTATTTATAGCGCATTGGGAGGGCTTAGAAGTGTGATTATAACGGATTTAATTCAGTTTGCACTAGCAATGACTGGGTCTATATGGGCTTGTATATACCTTTTAAATCTTGATCAAATTGGTGGTCTAAATCAACTTGTAACAAATCCATTATTAGCTGATAAACTTAATTTTTTTCCAGATTTTGGTGATTTTGATACATTGATTGTGGTATTTATTATTCCAATCGCTGTACAATGGTGGGCAGTGTGGTATCCTGGTGCGGAACCTGGAGGAGGAGGATATATTGCACAAAGAATGCTTTCAGCAAAAGATGAAAAAAATGCAGTATACTCAACTTTACTTTTTAATGTTGCTCACTATGCTATAAGACCATGGCCATGGATACTTATAGCACTAGCTTCAATAATTATCTATCCTTCTTTATCGGATATATCTTCCGCATTTCCTAATGTTGACAAATCAATTATAGGTAATGATATTGCTTATCCTGCAATGTTGTTTCTATTGCCAAGTGGGTTACTAGGAATAGTTATAGCTTCACTTGCAGCAGCATTTATGAGTACTATATCAAGCCATCTTAACTGGGGAGCATCTTACATATCCATAGATTTTTATAAGAGATTTGTGAAAAAAAATGCTACAGAAAAAGAAGTTGTATTTATGGGAAGAATATCAACGGTAATTTTAATGATATTAGCAGGATTTGTTGCTTTGAAACTAACAGATGCTTTAGATGCATTCCAAATTTTGCTTCAGATAGGAGCTGGAA
>CAJWMI010000123.1 GCA_913043185.1 uncultured Fidelibacterota bacterium
AATTGTTTTCGCACACAGCCTCGGAAGGCACTAATGAATAATTTACGAGGGCTAAAAATATTTTTAGCCCTATCCCTATCAGTGCATCTTTACGGCAACACAATCAAGATTATTGGCACTTATGATCTTAATAAAAACAATCTCAATGAAATTCTAATATTAAAAGATGGTGGAATACAATATGTTGAGCTTGATGAAAATAGCATCCATCAAGAGTTGTGGTACTACCACCCTAATGGAATAAGATCTGCTTCTATAGTTGATGCCGTATTAGCAAATATAAATGAGGATCCAAACCCTGAAATAATTGCAATAGTATCTTCTCCATCAATTATTTCAGACAAAAAAGTTCCATGGCTCGTGGCTTTCAAATGGACAGGTAAAAGATTTTCTTCTGTTCCTTTAGAGCTTTTTGAATTACCTGGTGAGAAAGATCATTTACGTCCTTCAAATATTAATTTTTCCCACGCAGATACATTAAATACATTCGCAGTTTCTTTTGGTAGCCCTTCTAGAAAAGCAGCGATTTTTAATTTAGTAGAAGATTTCGGAATTCTCTCTATAAATAATTCTAGAATCATTCAACCCGAAATATTAAAAAATGGTTATGGTAGAGTATATACAGCTTTGTTTGAAGCCAATAATAATGAAATGGTAGCCATTTTAAGCCAAGAAAATAATATATTAAAAACAGGGATTTTTTCTGCTAGAGATGGCACGGAACTTTTATCTGACTTACTTGTTTTAGAAGACAAGCAAAATCTATACGCACCAGATATATGGGTATATGATATTACTTATAATGATGAAGAGGGAATATTGTTACCATTTGAGAATGATGAAGTCGTATTATTATCTTATTTAAATAAAAAATTGGCATTAAAAAAATCTGAATATTCAGGCCAAGGTTTATTTGGTGTTCCTGATACATCTTCATCAGCTGTAATAAATAATACAATTCTAAAAAGAATTGAATCAGGATTATATAAAATACTTGATGAAGAAATATCTACTGAAGCCTCAATTGATCAATTTGCAATTGATTCACTTATAAGTAGTATTTCAAAAACAGATTCAATATTTGTTGGTGAGTCTATAAATATACCAGCTACGGTTGATTCTGCAGGTGGATTTTATAGTTTTCAGTGGTTAGTAAAACCTCCCGTTGGAACGTTATATAAACCTCGAACTGGGAAAATTAATTGGATACCAACTAATAAACAAACTGGGGAAAATATTTTTGCTTATCTTTCTCAAGTTAGATTAGGTGAGAAGTTAATTAGTGTATCCACTCCATTTGGGAAGCAACATCAAATAAAGCCAATACTATCTGACTCCTTATTCGCATTTAAATTGTTTGTAAAAGATACTTTATCTCCTATTACAAAATACGTACCAGACGAGTTCATAGTCCCTGCAAATAGAATAGCATCAATTACCTTAGTCACTAGAGATAGTACTATTTCAAGATATCATTTTGATGGAGAACATTATTTTGAATTAGATGTAGGTTATGACTTATTTAAGGATAACTCTCCACCTGTGCTTACTACAAGCATAAAATCAAATCTATCCTTAATAAATGAGTCAATTAATTCAAAATTATCATTTATTCGTGAAAATATATTAGATAGTGTTTTTACTACAATATCTATGGAATATGATTTATCTAATAACACATTAAATATTACGACAACTAACGTATCTGACTCCATTCCGCAATCCTATAGCCCAGAGGACTGGAACCCTGATTGGTATCAATATCCAGATTATATTTTTAATGGCTTCCCGGAGAGCCTTCAAATGGATTCCATTAACAATAATTTAGAATTTAAAATGAAGAATAATTCAACAGTTCATCCCTATACTAATATTTCTGTAACTGTACCTTTAGGTGAAAATTCTTATACAAATGCTTTCTCATTTCCTAATGAAGTGTATGTGAAATCTATAGATGCTTCAATAAATATAGATACTTTATCTGGTAAATCAATAAATGTAGAATATGAATTCTATGGTAATGTATCAGTGAACTCTTTGGCGGGAATTTTTGATTTAAAAGATAGAATTAGATTTAACAAACAATTTTTAAAAACTAAAAAATTACTTAAGAGTAATACTTTACAATCATCTATTGAAAGCAACGACACATCATTAACAGTATCTTCAATGATTGATTCGATATCTATTGATTCAACCAATTTATATAACAATACCCCTTCCACAACAGATTCTACTTTAGAAAATACAGGTGCAATTACACCAGATAGTGCTAACGTATTACAAAGCGACACTACCAGTGTAGTTGCACCAGATAGTGCTAACGTATTACAAAGCGACACTACCAGTGTAGTTGCACCAGA
>CAJWMI010000124.1 GCA_913043185.1 uncultured Fidelibacterota bacterium
GATTGAACTTCTCTATCTTATATAGAGTCCTATTTTTTTCATTCTTATTTCTTTTAGTTTTCCCTATTAATGCTCAGTTGGATGATATTGGGATTACTATTGATCTTAAACCAAATGTTGATTTTCGAGATAGTCTTGGTTTTTACATTTATGAAGGTGATTCCCCCGAGTTTACCCGAGATGCTGAAGGAGGTGCTCTTGATATTATTGGGAATAATATTGAAAGTGCGACCATTCAATTATATAATCAGAATGGAGCACCTAAAAAATTAATGGGTAAGATATTTGCGCAACCGAATTTGAATAAAGTAATCATTACCTTTTTAGAGCAAATGAAAAATGCTCCATCTAGATTTTCATATAAAATAGTTGCTAGAACAACTATTGAATTAAATAGCGTAATGATATTTCCTATTGATAGAGAAATGCCTGGAACAGCAAGGGCCTTAGAGCCTGTTGCTGGTGATGTGCCAAAGCCAAGGATCATAAGTAGAGAAGAATGGGGTGCAGAAGAACCAAAGAGTGGTTATAGTTATCATCCATATTTTGACAAGTTAACTCTTCATCATGCAGCATGTTGTAGTGCAGATGATTTAGAAGAGGGTAAGGCGCAAGTATATTGGATACAGGATTTTCATCAGAATGGTAGAGGCTGGAAGGATATCGGATATCATTTCTTAGTGGATAGGGCTGGTAATATATATCAAGGGCGACCGGAGACTGTTATAGGTGCGCATGTAGGAGGTGCTAACACTGGGAATATTGGTGTTTGTCTATTGGGATGCTATCATCCTCCTGAGGATAATTGTTCTCAGGAAATAACATTTGAGAGTAGACAGTCAATCGTAGAGTTATTTTCATGGGTGTCTGACACCTATGGCCAGAGTCCTGCTCTTCTTCTTGGTCATCGTGATTATTTTGGAAGTACAGCATGCCCTGGAGATAATATTTGGATTGAGCTTCCAAGATTTAGGGCTGAGATATCAGACTTTATTCAATCTTATTTTGAAATGCCTCTTATTTCAATGTTTCAGTCGCCTTATCCGAACCCTTTTTCTAATCAGACTACGCTTAGTTTTGATCTTAAAAGACACATGGATTTCAAGATAAATATCTTTGATCTATTAGGGCGGCAGGTAAATACAATCGAGAGAACAGGTTCAATTCCAGGAAGATTATTTATTAACTGGGATGGAAAAGATACTGATGGTAAAAGACTAGGATCAGGAGTTTATCTTGCGAAGCCGGTCTCTTCTGATAAAATAGATCCAATAAAAGTTGTATTATTAAAAAAGTGAGTTTGGAATTATAACGGGTATTATTAGTGGATGTGATCAACCCAGTTATATCCAAGATATATAAAACCCACAGCTAGGATTAAGCAGCCGCTCACAATTTCATGATTGAAATTGAACTGTATCCGGTTCAATTTTTCTACTACAATATTTTTAGTGAAGTTAAATGTAGTAACAATCAAAAATAGCACTAGCGCTATTCCAAGAACATAGATCATGATAAAACGTATGATAGAGATCAATGATGGTGTCATACCTGTCATCATTACAACGGCAAGGGATGATGCGCATGGAAGCATACCCGTTAGTAACCCTACTGTGACGGGATTTTCTATTGTTGAGTCCTTGAATTTTCCATGTTCGTGCCCGCAATCATCAGAGTGAATGTGCCTGATTTTATAGATTCCACGAATGAGAATGTAAGACCCAAAAGTGATCACAATTCCTGGTGCAAGCCAGTGTGAGAAATCATGCAGGAATGCGCTTGCGATCTCTGACATGATAAGATTAAATATTATTGCAATAAGGCTTAGGACCACAAAGTGTGACATGAGGAGGCTAGCCGTTAAAAGCAGGATTTTTTGAAAATCTAATTTTCCACCAACAGTATAGGCCAAGAGAAAAGTTTTTCCGTGACCAGGTTCTAGCGCATGGAAGCAGCCAAGTAGAAAAATAGATGTTATGGTTAATGATTCTGTCACAGCATCAATAGTCTAATAATTCATCCGTGGTTGCACCGCGGGTTAATTTTTCATAAAGGGTGTTGCTGCCCCAGAGCCTGTTTAGTCCATTCTCTCGAATTTTTATTTTATCGGGGTACATATTAAATATTGAAAAAAGAGTTAAGACTCCGGTGTCAATGCTTTTGTATGTGTCTCTATCAGTTATCCATATTTCGATACCGTGACATTTTTCATTTTTATACTTAGGCCGCTCAGATTTTCCAGGAATGATAACGGGGGTAAAACTTTTTGGTACAAACACCACACCTGGTAGCCGAAAATTATTTAATGTTTGTGATAGTTTTCTACCATCGATCCAGG
>CAJWMI010000125.1 GCA_913043185.1 uncultured Fidelibacterota bacterium
CTTAACTCATTGATCGCTGAAAAGCTTTTTGCTATCGAATTTGAAAATAGAGATCTACATATGACAGAAAACCAGAGAATGGTAGTAGAAGGGCAAAAAGAACAAACAATGAGGCACCTAATGCTACAACGCTATGGATTTCAAAAAGTAACTCTAGATACAAATCAAATTCAAAGATTAGCGATGCTAAGTAATCGTGAATACAGAATTAGCTTTATCAATGTAAACAAAAAAGAAAGGATTGTTTTTGCTGGTTTACCGGAGGGTTCCCGCTTGAAAGACATTGTTAGAGAGAGTAACAATAAAATTGAAATCCTAGAAAAATCAATCACCAAAAATGACAATATGATAGAAGCAGTAAATCAGATCTTGTATTATGGAAAACCGAATTTGAATCAATTATATGGCCCATTTGAATCAGGTAGTAGTAACTTGTTTTACTTTGAGGTCAGTGGGTGGACTACTCGAGCTAAGGTCACAGAGAAAGAGAAAAAAGACAATTGGGATCAGGCACAAAAGCAATATTCAGAAAAAGCGGCAAAGAATTATTATAGTGAATTTGTGAGTGGTTTACTAAAAGGGAAAACGATAGAATACAACCCAGAAGTGTTCCCACTATTTTCAAAAAAACTATCAAGTATATATTTAATAGAAAAAGAAAAAAAAGAAGCTGTAATAGAAAATAGAATCTGGGAGAAAAATGAAGAAACAGAGTTTGCGACATTTGATGATATAAGAAAAATAGAGAGCTATGTAGTTCTAAAACATGATAAAAAAGAGTTTAAAATATCAGATCTTTTAACAATGATAAAAAAACATCCTTTGGTTTTCAGAAACAAAACCATCAACCCCAATAGATTTGACAATGAATTAAAATACGCGATCGCGGATCTATTTAGGGATTATCACATTACAGAAAAGGCCTATCAGCTTGGTCTGGATAAAGACATTTTGGCAATTCACAATGAAGAAAAATGGCAGGACTATATTAAATCATTGACCCTAAATAAATCGCTCGGAGAAAAAGCGTTTTTGAACCGCTCCCCAGGTAAACACCTGATTCAATTAGCAGATTCCTTACAGATTAAGCATTCGGGTAGTATTAAAATTGATACGGATAAATTTGATCAAATTGAATTATCTAATGTAGATATGAGTGTGATGTACACAAACCAACCTTATGCTAAGCTAGAACCAAATTTTCCGATAATTACCAATGATCATTTATTAGATTATGGACAAAAATTCAATTTTGATGAATAAAGTTTTTTATTTAATAATCTTTCTTTTTTTCTACTCATGTGAGCCAGAAAAAGAAGAGCAAAAATCAGATAATGACGTGTATGGCTGTATGGATGGTGAAGCAATAAATTTTCTTAATAGTGCCACTATCGATGATGGCTCTTGTGAATATCTGGGCTGTACAGATCCTGAAGCTGCTAATTTTGATAGTGCAGCAACGATAGATAATGGAAACTGTTTAGGGATTGATCAAATTCCAAATGGTTATAAAGTATTTTGGAACGACGAGTTTAATGGTGACTCATTGGACCTCAGATATTGGAACATTGAGCTTATGCCGCCTGGGACCGTTAATGATGAGCTACAGACATATACAAACAGCACAGAAAATATTCTCTTAAATAATGGTTCATTATATATAAGAGCGAAAAAGGATAACCCCTTTGACCCAAACCAACCAGGATATACTTCCGGAAGAATTAATACATCCGGAAAAGTTGAGCTCCAATATGGTTATTGGGAAATCCGAGCAAAACTCCCCAGGGGGACTGGAACCTGGCCTGCAATTTGGATGTTAAATTCAGAAATATTTACAGTTGGATGGCCATATTGTGGTGAGATTGATATAATGGAACATGTCGGGTATGACCCAGATAGAGTTTTTTTTAGTATTCATAATACTAATAGCTACGGGAATGTAGGGGGCACAGATCAGCAAGGAACGTATTATCTAAGTGGAATTGAAAATGATTTCCATACCTATGCAATTGAATGGGGACCAACATATATATATGGCTATATTGATGGAATTCAATATTTTAACTATAACAAACCAGCAGGGAGTGATTATGATGACTGGCCTTATGATAATCCCTTCTTTTTGATCATTAATTTAGCCATTGGTGGAGAATGGGGCGGACAACAGGGAGTA
>CAJWMI010000126.1 GCA_913043185.1 uncultured Fidelibacterota bacterium
ATCCAATTTGTTACTGTTGCCATATTATCCTCCTTTACCTACTTGATGAAGCGACTGATTTTTCATCGTCTTTTGCCGCTTCCATTATTTCATAGTCTAGACCTGCTAACTCAACTTCTCTAGGAATTCTAAGTTTACCAATTCCATGAAGAATTTTAGCAATAATCCATCCTGGTATCATTCCTAATACAAAGAACATGATTAATGCTCCAATGAACATTCCTAAAGGATTTATTAATGCATAATTAGCACCATCCCACATTCCATTACCCAATTCAGGAATATTGTATCCTGATGAAGGATATCCATTTAGAACAAATCCGCAAATTATCAAACCTGCAAATCCTGCATAACCATGTACCGCTACCGCACCAACAGCATCATCAATTTTGAACTTACGTTCAACCCAGTAATGCATTTTGTATGCTATAACTACACCAATCATTGCAATGATCATTGATTGTATTGGATGATATAGATCGTTTCCTGCAGACGCACATATTATACCTGCTAGTCCACTTGAATATGTCCAGAAAGGATCTCCTTTCGCTATTACATATCCAGCCAATAAACCTCCAGACAATGACATTAAAAAGTTCATTGTGATACCACTTAATGTTGTAGGAGTTACATATATGTTTGTTGCAGTCCAGTAAGTTACACCTTCCATTCCATATTCAGGTCCAAGGTCAAATATTGGTATATTGCACGCCGCATAAAATCCCCAGAAACCAGTATAAATTAAAAATAATCCAACTGTAACTAGCCAAGGATTTCTCGGTCCAATATTTCTTGGTTCACCACTTGATGAAAATTTACCAATTCTTGGTCCTAAAACTGCTAAGATACCTAAAGCAAATCCTCCCGCTACTGCGTGAATTACTCCTGATGCATAAGCATCATGATACCCTAATAATTTTAACATCCATCCATCAAAGTGCCATCCCCAAGCAGCATCAATTACCCAAAAGCAAGATCCAATTGAAATTGCTAAAATTCCAAAAGCAAAGGTTGTTATTCTCTCAATAACTGCACCAGAAACTATGGATGCAGCTGTCCAAGAAAATAATAAGAACGCAGCCCAGAAAACCCCAGAGATGTGATCCCCTAAGTTGATTGCCATTAGCTGACTATTTGGTTTGTACCACTTAGAACTAAAAGTAGATTCATCGGTAATAAGCGCTGCACTTTCATTCATTATTGAAGGTGCTAGCCCCGGCCCAGTTGGGAACGCCCAATAAATCCACCACCCAAAGAAAAACCAAGTTACTGTTACCAAAGGTATTAGCATTGTATTTTTCATTAAGGTATGTTGGTGATGTTTATAACGTGATGCGCCTACTTCATACATACAGAACCCTACGTGGATTAAAAACATTAGAACTACAGTTACCCAGTAGTAAAACTCTGTAAATATGGTTGTAAGGGCGCTTAATTGATCAGTCATAATCTTCCTCCCATATTTGTTTTAGAAACCTTATGAAAATTTATAGGTTGTGACAAATTAATCCGTTAGAAAAAACCTAATATAGACAACAATATATAAAAATAATATCAACTCAAGATTGTGTAATTTGAAAGTTTAAAGCTATTACGAATCTTTAAATATAATTATTTGCAAACTGACCCAAAAATTTTATTAATTTAAAAATATTTGTTGTAGTCAATTCGTTATTAAATAATGGAAAAAAATTACAACAATGTGGAATTTGCCAAAAAGAAAAATAAATAATTGATAAAGGAACCAATAAATACCAAGAGAATATTATTTTTTGATTTTGATAACTATCAATTTTAATTAAAGAGATAAAAAATATAGAAACCAGATTTATATATATAAACCTTCCCCAATCAACTGCCACATATGAAATCAAAAAAGTTCCAACTATTGGTAAAAAAAATATTATTAGACTCATTTTTTTTTTAGAAATTCTTTTAAAAATTTCTCTTAAAGGATAATAAGCAATTAAAGATAGTAAAATAATAATAGAATACTTTGAAAAATAGTTAAATTTCTCAATATATTCTTTTACAGTATTTATTCCATGATTTGTGTCTTTAATTAACCATTCAATTGCGCC